>CAYYVJ010000005.1:0-48369 GCA_964475115.1 uncultured Lachnospiraceae bacterium | reverse complement strand
TCAGAACGACTATCTTTTGTAAATAGTCTCTTAGAAGATAAGGGACTATTTTTGGCAGCTACCTTTCAGGGAGATTTAAAAAAAGTGGAAATGGAAGATGAATTTGGACAAGTTTTCATTTATCTGATGCCTTATGTGAAACCACAGTTAGTAAGAGAATTCTATCAAAAGCCAATCGATTCCTATGATATGATGGTCCAAGTAATACTTGAGGATACTAGTATTAATCTTAATGCGAGAAATATACTAGTAGGACATCATTTTGTAACCAATGGTGGAAAAGAGCCAGAACTATCAGATTCAGAGACACAACTTCGGGTAGGTGGGGCTGATAATGTAGATGTAAGCAACTTTGAAAACTTCGATTATACGGCTCTAGGGCATATTCATAGACCACAAAAAATTGCTGGAAAGCATGTGTATTATGCTGGATCTCCCATTAAATATTCTTTTTCAGAAGTAAGCCATATTAAGGCAGTAAACATAGTAGAGCTAAAAGAAAAAGGAGAAATTAAGGTCACAAAAAGACAACTTTCTCCTTTGCATGATATGAGGAAAATAAAAGGAAAGCTATTGGATTTAATAAAAGAGGAAGTTTATTCATTAGGGGATGTGGAGGATTATATTTCTGTAACTTTAACGAATGACGAAGAACTTATTGATCCTATAGGAACGCTAAGAAGTGTTTATCCTAATATTATGCAGATTATTATCGAAAAGAATGTAACACAGACTGAAGTAGATAAAGAGTCATCCTCTAGATTGAAAAATAAGACAACCTTAGAATTATTTGAGGATTTTTTTGAATTAGTAACGGACCGTAATGTAGATGAACCTAGAAAACAGGTTATGATAGATGCAATGGGGAAAGCTGGTGAGGTATAAGATATGAAGCCAACCTATTTAAAACTAAGTGCATGGGGGCCCTATGCAAAAGAAGCAGTTGTAGATTTTGAGGCCATCGGTAAAAAAGGAATCTTCTTGATTACTGGACCAACAGGAGCAGGGAAAACAACTCTTTTTGATGGTATTACCTTTGCTCTGTTTGGGGAGGTTAGTGGAGAAATAAGAGAAAAAGACAGTCTAAGAAGTGATTTCTCAGCTGCAGATAGACAAACTTATGCGGAACTTCATTTTACTCACCAGGGAGAATTCTATGAAATAGCAAGAAGCCCTAAATATGAAAGACCTAAAAAAAGAGGCGAGGGCTTTATAGCCGAGTCTGAAAATGGTGAACTAAAAAAGAATGGTGAATTAATAGCCACAGGTAGTAGAGAAGTAACGGAGAGAATCCAGGAGATACTTCGTGTTAATTATGGACAGTTTAAACAAATCGTAATGATAGCGCAAGGAGAATTTTTAAAGCTACTTCATGCTAATTCAAAAGAAAGAACGCAGGTTTTTCGAAATATTTTCAATACAAGTATCTATGATGAGATTACAAAAATAGTAATAGAGCAATCTAAAACTTTAGTTAATCAAATAAATGATCTAAAGAGTAGAATTGATGAAAGCTTTAAAACCATGGACATGAGTGGGTATGAAGAGTGGGAGCATTTATTATCCAATAAAAATTTAAACTATGGCAAGTTAGTGAAAATGGGAAATGAAGCCCTTGAGGAAACGGGAAAATCATATGAAGCTCTAAAAAAAGAAATAACTTTACTTGAAGAAAAAATAAAGACAGAAGTAAAAGAGTTAGAATTAGGTAATCGTATTGATGGAATGATAAAGTCTTTTGAAAAGACTGAAACAGATCTTAAAGTTATAGATGAAAATTATAAAGAAAGCATACAAGCAATTGAAGTAGTAAAAGATTATCCAAATGAAATAGAAAAGCTAAAAAATCAGCTGAATGAATTAAATCAATTTATAATTGCTTTTGATGAATATGAAAAGGTGATTTTAGAATCCAAAAGATTTGAAAGATTACAGAATGAAACGAAAGAAAAAGTAGATAAAATCTTAAAGCAAAAAGAAGAAGAGAATGAAAAGCTAATAGTAATTAGGAAAAAATTGATGGAGTATGAGGGTGTGGAAACTAAAATTTCCGGACTTACTGTTTCTATTTTAAAATTAGAAAGTTATTTAGAAAAGCTACATGATATAAAGAAAAAAGAAAAAGAAATTCAAAGTGTTCAAGCCAACTTAGTAAAAAAGCAGGAAACATTTTTAGAGGAAGATAAAAGAGTAAAAGAACTGGGAAGAGAACTAGAAGAAGCACAGGATTCATATAGAAGAATGGCAGCAGGAATTTTGGCTACTAATCTAGTAGAAGGTGAAGCATGCCCTGTATGCGGCTCAACGCATCACCCTAGGAAAGCAGAATTAAAAGAGGGCTCTTTAAATGAAGAGCAGTTAAAAAACAAAGAAGTCAAATACAAAGAAGCACAACATAAATTAAATGGGATACATCAGGAAGCTGCAATCGTAAATGGGCAGTTGGAACAGCTTAATAAAACATTTTCTCAGGCATTATCTCTGGCTTCTATTAAAGATGTTATCCTACTCCCTGAAATTATAAGCAAATATGAAAAGCAATTAGAAGAATTGTATACAGAGAGACAAAGAGAAGAGAAACGTAAAATAGAACAGGGACAGTTTGTAAAAGACTTGGAGTTAAGTCAGGAAAATTTAGAAAAATGGTCTAAAACTTATACTTTAGAAAGTGAAGCTTTAAAAGAATTAGAACAACAATGGTACATTTCTTTAGGAAAAGAAAAAAGTTTAAAAGAGAAATTACCAAAGCATTATGAAAATCGCCAAGATGTTCAAAATATTTTAACAAAAGTAAATCAAAGTATTACAGTAATGACTAAGACATGGAATGATTTAACTGAAAAGAAGGATTCCCTTAAGATTCAGTATGAAAGCAAAAAGGCAATTTTGGAGAACTCCAAAGGTGAGATAGAAGCCTTGAAGAGGCAATGGAAGGATAAAGATATTGTTGTTCTTAAAGCTAATTTATTAAACTTAGAGAAAGATAAGAATATAGCTACTTCTAAGGCAGAGCAGTTAAAATCTACCATAACTGCTAACAAACGAGCATTAACTTCAATTGATGAAAAAATAGGAACTAAAAGTAAGTTAGATGAAGAATATGGAATTGTAGGAGACGTGGAGAAGGCATTAAAAGGAAACAACAATAAAAGATTGATTTTTGAGCAATATGTTTTAGGCTCTTATTTTGATGATATTCTAAGAGCAGCTAATTTAAGGCTGGAGCCAATGACCAACGGAAGATATGAATTATATCGTATAGAGGGAGTGGGAGATGCCCGGACAAAAGATAGTCTGGAAATCGAGGTAATGGACTACTATACAGGTAAAAAACGTTCGGTGAAATCTCTGTCTGGTGGAGAATCTTTTAAAGCCTCTCTATCACTTGCACTTGGTATGTCTGATGTAATACAGAACAATGCGGGTGGAATTGAAATTGATACTCTATTTATTGATGAAGGGTTTGGAGCCTTAGATGCACAATCCTTAGATCAAGCGATGGATGCCCTTACTAATTTGACGAAAAGAAATCGTTTTATTGGGATTATTTCTCATGTGGATGGATTAAAAGAAAGAATTGATAACCAGATAAATATAATTAAAACCAACAGTGGAAGTGAGATTAGAAATGAGTAGAAGAATTATTAAAACAGCTTTCATTTTATTGGTACTTATAGCAGTATCAGTAGGATGTTTAAATATTGGTAAAACAGAACTTGTTTTTACAACAGGTTTAAGTAGTGATGAAGTGTTAAAAATAGACGGTTCTAAATATACCCTATCTGAATCTTTACTTTTTTTATTAACAGCTAAAAATCAGTATGAAACAGCGTTTACTTCGCAGATCTGGGAACAGGAAGTGGACGGAGTGCCCTTAGAGACCTATGTCAAAGACAATGTGAAAAGTCAATTGGCAGGATTAAAAAGTATGACATTACTAGCCAAGGAACAAGGAGTTGCTATATCTAATGAAACCAATTCTTTAATAGAAACTGCTGCCAAAGAATATTATGAGACGTTATCAGTAGCAGAAATAGAGGCTATGAACCTGACTTTAGAAGATGTTATAAAAATGTATTCCGACTATGCCCTTTCCTATACGCTTTATGAGGAATTAACAAAAGGTGCAAATGAAGAAATTAGTGATTCAGAAGCAAAGGTTATTGTGGTACAACATATCTTTATTAAATCCTTAGAAAAAATCGAGTCTATCTACGAAGAAGTCCTTAAGGAAGGTGCAGACTTTTATACTATAGCAGAAAAGTATACAGAAGATAGTCAGATTGAGTATTCCATTGCCCGTAGTGATGATAAGGCCAGTGAATTGGAAGAAATAGCCTTTAGATTAGCAACAGGTGAAATTAGTGAAATCATTGAAACAGATTCTGGATATCATATTATAAAATGTATCAATGATTATGATGTGGAACGGACGAGGCTAAACAAAATCCAAGTGTCCAATAAGAGAAAAGCGGCGGAATTTAATCAGGTCTATTCCAGTTTCATAAAAACATTACCTTCTGAGTTTAATGATGAACTCTGGGATAGTATTCATTTTTCGGATTATGAAACAGTAAAAAGTGTAGGGTTTTATGAGGTGTATGATAAGTATTTAGGGGAGTAAAGAGTGGAATTAAAAACTACTTATCTATCTTAGTAATATCTGTAACTGTTATAAGCATTTCATGCCAGGTGCTGATAAAAACTAAGTTAACAAAATATTCTTTATTGTGAATTAATGGGATGAGTATAAAACAATTAGGAGAAATATGGGTTATCCAGATGAGGATAATTGGCTGCATTGGCAGCGTTTTTTCAATACCGTTTATACTAATTTTTGTACAGACTTCTGCTCGCTTTAAAGCGAACAATCTATGGGAGCTAATTAGAATCACTGATTTTATTCGGATTATCGTATTTGTTTTAATTCTATTAATTTTAACTGTTGTACCGTCTGTTAAGTATTTGAAAAAGAAGGGAATAAGATATGGATAATAGGACAAATAAGAAACCAAGGATAGCGCTGATGCTTATGTTGCTGATACTAATCAGCTTGAGTATAGTACTTTAGAAAATGAACAAAAGTAATGCTAAGAGAGATTATGGTTTTTTTGCGTGGATGGATGCCTATATAGCTACAGAAGCAAATACTGAAAATTATATTGCTATTACATCGTTTTTTGACAAAAAGCCTTTTGGGGTGGATGATGTAACTGATATTACTTTTTTGGATATAGGCAATGAAGTTGTAATTAATAGTTTTACAGTAGCGAATCTTGAGGATTTTAACAAGGATTATTCGGCATATGCAATAACTTTGAATTATACGGCTAAAGCGACTGGTGCTTTTGAAACATCAGGAGTAAAGATTACCCTTAATACGAATAAAATCATAGAGTATCCAGTAGGAAAGTGGACGTTTGATGTTGGTGAATCAAGCGAAGAAATAGTAGATACGTGGGAGTCTCCAGCTGTCAGCTCTAATGGTGTTATTAATAATGGGACTATAGATATACATGAAGGTTTCTCTTCACCTTTCCTCTATATTAAGTCAAAAATTGATATTTTATTAAACAATGAAAATAAGATTAACTATGGAAAAGGATGTTATTGCGGTGCAATGAATTCTACAGAGGATATGATAGAAGTAAGTAAAAAGCAAAATAGTATTCAGTAAACTGTTTGTATTGGATAGTTGTTGTGAAAGGGAAGGAAGAATTACTCATTTTGTATGTTAGGGTAATTCTGTTTTTTGAAAAGTGATATTGAGGTGTTTTATTCAGGTGAAAGCTTTTTAGCTGATATTATGCAAGGAAATCAATTTGATTTAATCTATTTGGATATTGAAATGGATCAAATCAATGGAATTGAGGTTGGTAGACAAATTCGGAAAGAAATGAAAGATTATACCACCGAAATTGTATATGTATCTGGTAAGGATGAGTATGATAGACAGCTATTTGAAGTGCAGCCCTTACACTTTATTCCTAAACCAATTGCTTCCAATATTGTAATTGATGACTTAAAACTGGCTTTAGAACGTTCAAAAAAGCTACATCGCTCTTATTTAATAAACTTTAACCACATAAGTATTTTCAGGTATGATGAGGTGGTGATGTCAAATGGTGACATCTTACCCATTAGTCAATCTAGGAGAAAAGCCATAAGAGAAATACAAGTGGGCAGAGAATAGAGAGGTTTTATATGAACTTGGACTTTTATAATACGGTATATATAATTGGAAATTTGTTTATGTCCTATGTTATCTATAAATTTATGTATGTATTTTATTCCAAAAGAAAAGTCGGTTTGCAAATGGAAATATTATTTTACTCTTTTTAATTACTTTACTTTATGTAGGAAATTTAAAGAAAAGTATTCTGTCAGTATTATTAATCTACATATCTTTAACATGTGTTGAAACCCTTGTTGCCCTATTAACGAGTTTTTTAAGACTAGATATGCTTTCACCTTTTCAATATAATTCTACTTTTGGCATTGTGGTAATAAGAGTGATTTCTTTTGCAGTAGTATCATTTTTTGATGATTTTAAAAATCTTAAAAGAAACGATACTATTCCTACTATTTACTGGATTAGTCTTTTTGTTGTGCCTATTGGAACGAATGTATTGCTTTTTACAGTTTTTGTTGGTGAAGAGATTCCTGCTTATTTAATCGGGACAAGTATTTTTGCAGTGTTTCTCGTTAATCTCATTACCTTTTATCTCTATGATGCCATTTCAAAATGGATGGAAGATAAAATGAATCAACGCTTACTAGAACAGCAGAATAAATACTATGTGAATCAATTAGAGATGGTCAAGACTACGTTGCATAACACGAAAATACTTCGACATGATTTGAAAAATAAATTATCTCCTATTTATGAGCTTGCCGCAAATGGGAAAAATGAGGAACTACTCCAACAACTTTCTGAATTAGCTAATATTTATAGTAAAGGGAAAGAATATGTCCATTCTGGAAATACGGCAATTGATAGTATCATCAACTATAAATTATATGAAGCTGAAAAAGATAACATAGGAGTCTCCTGTGATATTGCAATACCCTCTGATTTAGATGTTTCATCCTTTGATATTGCAGTAATATTGGGAAATTTAATCGATAATGCAGTAGAGGCTATAAAAAGAATTGAAAGCAATAGGTGGTTTGATGTAAAGATAAAATATACAAAAGGAAGACTGATTATAATTACTGAAAATTCCTATGACGGTACTGTTATAGAAGAGGAGGGTGTTATTATTTCTCGAAAAAAAGATACTCAAAATCATGGACTAGGACTAAAGAGTATTAAGGCAACTGTTGAAAAATATAGAGGTATCATAGATGTAAATTATACTGACAACAAGTTTATCGTAAAAATTTTGATGTATATTTAGAATATTGATTTGCTCTAGACCATAGACAGCTAACTAGTATTTGTTAGTTGTCTTTTAATTTCCCTCAATTGTCATTGAACCATTGAACCTCATGTGACTGGAATGTGACTGGACTGTGACCGGAAACTTGCATGATGTTTGTTCATCAGCCTGAATTACCAGATAGTGCAAAAAAGCTACGTAAGTTTTAATGAATTTAGCAAGCAGATTAGCTGACAAACTTGTGGTATGGCAGATTATCCGTAATGAGGATAAAGAACTTTATTCTTATGGTTTTTGGCAAGGAACAGTACTCTTGTATAATCTTATCACAGTAATAGTAATTGGCTTGCTTTTTGGAATGATTAGGGAGAGTATAATTTTTACGATAACATATGGTATGATACGTCCTTATGCAGGTGGATATCATGCTAGAACACAATTAAAATGTTACTTGATTTCTGTGGGGATGATGATAGCAGTACTTTTGTTAATAGAACAAGTTGTTTTCAAAAAACGGACAAACATGATACTTAGTGTTTTACTTGCATTGGCTGTGCTATCTTGGCTTATAGGATTAAAGCTAATCACCATTTATGTAAGTGTAGCGCTGGGAATGTTATCACTTATGCTTATATTGGGAAAGTAAAATTGACAGTGTGTTAAAGAATAATTATCTCAACTAAAGTATATAATCAATGGAAAAAATGTTGCATATTTTTTGTATGAAAGAAAGAGGTTGGTAGTTATGAAAATAAGGAGACTGATTACTGTATGAAACGGGTATTTGGAGAAGATAATACAGAACCTTTAAAATTATGCCCATTGAACTACTCTTCATAATGAAGTAGGATAGATGTATATTATTTCTAACTTCATTATAATGATAGAGGAGGACGTCATGATTCAAGATTCTTTTACAATACCACCTGCAGCGATTACAGATACAACCATAGCGTTATTATGGGACAAGTTAGAAGTCGCTAGTAAATATGTTATCTATCAAGATGGCAACAAAATAGACACTACAACTGTTACAGACTATACTGTAAAGAATTTAGAGACAGGGAGAACCTACGAATTTTTTATAGAAAGTTATGGTGAAAACGGTAACTTATTAACGAAAAGTAGGGAAATTAAGGCAACCACAAAAAATACTGGTAAGATTTATAACATTGAAGAATTTGGAGCGATAGGTGATGGAAAAACCCTTAATACCAAAGCTATTCAGGCTGCAATTGATAACTGTGAAATAGATGGAACGGTATATGTGCCAAGAGGGACTTTTATAACAGGAGCACTATTTTTAAAGAGCCATATGACGTTGTTTTTAGAAAAGGACAGTAAGTTACTAGGAAGTCTAGAACTTTCACAATATCCAGTGATAGAAGGGCGCTTTGAAGGAACGGAATGTGGCTGCTATGCAAGTCTTATTAATATTGGTTCTATGTCGAGAGAGGAAACGACAGATGTTACCATTCAAGGAGAAGGTACTATTGATGCAAATGGAAATGAGCTAATGAGACTTGAGCTTGAAGATAATAAGGGAAAGCGTGGGAGTACTATTTGTGCGATTCGTACGAAAGACCTTTATCTAAAAGATATCACAGTAAGACAGTCTCCAGCGTGGTGTGTTCATTTTATTTATTGTGAAGGCGTTAGCGTAAATGGTGTTGGAGTACATACCAAATTTGATGAAGATGGAAATAGGTATTTCAATGTATATAATGGAGATGGAATTGACCCAGATTCTTCAAAGGACGTTTATATTTTCAACTCTATGATTGATAGTCAAGACGATTGTATAGCCATAAAATCAGGTAGAGATGTGGGTGGAAGAAGAGTAGGGATTTCCACTGAAAATATTCGCATTACCAACTGTGTTTTTAAAAATGGTTTTGGTGTGGCAGTAGGAAGTGAAATGTCTGCTGGAGTTAGAAATGTATTGGTAGAAGATTGTACTTTTCATAATACCTTTAGTGTTGGTACAGTGAAGGCCCCACGTGGAAGAGGTGGTGTCATAGAAGATATTGTCTACAGAAACTGTACACTAAAAAGTGATAGCTTGGAACACCATGATTGCAGATGGTTTCGTGGTGCACTTCTTATTGATCAGTTTTATAGTCATGAGGAATATGATGAAGATAAAAAGGAAAAAGTCACAGAAGGAACACCGATGATTAGAAATATAATCTTTGAAAATATCACAGTGGATACTTTGGTGACAACTGTTATTTATCTAGTAGGCTTACCAGAGAATCCACTTAAGAATATTACTATGAAAAATATTAGCGGTAGTGGAAAACATACCATAAAAGTTAGAAATGTAGAGAGTTTATCCTTAACAGAGATTAATCTTGTGGAAACTAAAGAAAGTAGGAAATAAAATGATGAAAGAAAAAAATACCACAGTTAATCTATCTAATGCAAAATGGATAGGTAGTTCGAAACCAGCTACAAACACTGCTGCATTAGACGCTTATGCGATTTCTTTTGATTTTGAGTTAACAAAAGAAAATAATGCCGGCTTTGTTACTGCTGCAAGAAATAAAGATAACTATGTTTTATTCCAGGTTGATATGGATAATCGATTGATTTTCGCATATGAATATTCTGACAATGCATGGAATGGAAATTATGCATTAGGAAATACCCCAAGTGTAAATGTGTTAGGCTCTTCTGAGGGTTATAGGATTTCAGAAAATGCTGTAGCTATTGGTAGAGAATATGAACAGCATAATTTCCTTATCAATGTGAATGAAAGAGAAGTCACAGTTTATATAAATGACCATATCATTATTGATAGTGAGCAAGATTTTATGCCACAAAACCCTAGTAATCAGCCTAGGAAGGCGTATATGATGTCTATTGGGTTTAAACAGGATAACAGCAAGGCAATTTATAAAAATCTTTGTATCAGAAATAATAAAACGGAAGACGTTACTATGTCTGTATATCAAGAAACAGATTTCTCGGATGATTCAAGTGTTTTAAGTATTTTAGGAGAGGTCCTGGATGGAAGTCTTATTGTTGAAAATCGATTTGAGCTAGTCTGTCCCGTCCCTTCGCTTAATGTTAAAAGGGATATCACTATTGTAAAGCCTATAGAATCTGCAAAATTAATAGCATCTGCTAGAGGTTTTTATAATGCCTATATAAACGGTGAGAAGGTTGGGGAAGATTTTTTCAATCCTGGATTTACTGATTATCGTATACGTATACAATATCAAACTTTTGACGTGACACGCATGTTTAGAAATGGTTTAAACATTGTTGGAGCCACTGTTGGAAAAGGTTATTATTCAGGATATTGCGGTTACTCTGGGGCACTGATTTACGGGGAAGAAAGTTCTTTTATTGCAAAACTTATAATTGAATATACAGATGGAACAATCGAAACTGTTCTTACAGATGAATCATGGAAATTCACGGACAAGGGTCCTGTCAATGATTCTGATTATTTAGGTGGAGAATCTTATGATGCACGCCTAGAGTTGGATTGGTTTAGTGACAGAGCCTGGACAGATTGTAAGGTTAAACCAGAACCTGTTGGTCCAATACCTACCAATGGCAAATTTTTAGAAGAAGTATCTTTTTGTCTTTCTGAACAAATTGGAGAAACTGCTAAAATTGAAAGAATTCTTCCGTCCTTGTCTTATATTGAAAATCCTAGAGGACATTTTGTATATGATTTTGGCCAAAATTTAGTTGGGACTATCCGACTTAAAGTAAAAGGAAAAAGAGGAATGTCTTTAAAAATAAGATATGGTGAAATGTGTTACCAAAATGGTGAGATTTACATTCAGAATATTAGAACAGCAGCCAATACAGATATCTATACTTTAAAAGGTGATAAGGATGGAGAAACCTTTCTACCTTCCTTTACTTCACATGGATTTCGATATGTTGAAATTACAGGGAATGGATTTGTACTAGAGAATGCTGAAATTGTAAAATCAATAGAAGCATTGGTTTTATGTAATATCAGTGAAAAAACAGGAGACTTTATATGTTCTAATGAATTGTTGAATAAGTTGCAAAGTAATATCGAATGGGGCCAATTAGGTAACTATCTATTAGTACCAACTGACTGTCCACAGAGAAATGAACGTATGGGCTGGACAGGAGATGCCCAAGTCTTTGCTGGAACGGCTTCTTATAACAGGGATGTTAAGGATTTTACAAAAAAATGGCTTGTGGATTTAATGGACGCTCAACTTATGTATAACAGGCAGGGTGCTGTTCCAGATACGGCTCCTTTAGGAGGGGATAATCGACCTGCTGGATGTGCTGGTTGGGGGGATGCAGCAGTTATTGTACCTTGGGAAATGTATGTTTCTTATGGAGATATTAGTTTTTTGAGAGATTCATATGAGATGATGTCAAATTGGATTACCTACCAAAGCCTTGATTCTCGTCAAAACTGTGGTATGCGTACAGTAAAAGGTATCGAAGTTCCAGAGTGCTCCGATCTGGCAAGTATCCCTTTTATTCAAGTGCAACAGTCACGTGGAGATCATCTTGCTTTTGATGAATCGACTCCTTTTATCTTGTCTGCAACAGCTTATGCAGCTTATGTGGCTAAAATTATGATAAAGGTTGCAGATATACTAGAAAAACCAGAAGATTCACGTATGTATGCAGAGAGATATGAAAATATCAAACTTGCTTTTAATGAAGCTTGGGTAAAAGAAGATGGTTCCATTGGGTACTGGGGTGAAATGAGTAAATATACTGAAGACAGTAATGGAAATGTGATTAATCAGACTTATTATTCCAATCAAGTAGATAGTAAGGCAATTCCTAGTCAAACCGCATATGCCCTTGCCATTGACTTTGGACTTATTCCCAAAGAGAAATTAGGAAGAGCAGCAGAATGCCTCAAACAGGCAATTTATGAAAGAAGTGGACATTTATCAGTAGGATTTCTTGGCATATCACATTTGTGTCCAGCACTTTCAAAATCCGGAATGAATGACATTGCATTTCAATTATTAGAGCAGACTAGTCATCCAAGTTGGCTATACAGTGTGATAAATGGTGCAACTACTATTTGGGAACGTTGGAATTCATATATTGTAGAAACGGATACTTTTGGTGATGTTTCAATGAATTCATTTAATCATTATGCTTATGGTGCAATTGGTGAATGGATGTACAAAAATATTTTGGGAATTCGTTCGGACGCCAGAAAAGGCTATACAGGATATAAACATATCCTTTTAACTCCTACTATAGGTGGAAGCTTAACCTATGCGAAAGGTTGGCATAAGTCTCCTTATGGGCTAATTAAATCTTCATGGTACCTAGAGGGTGAGAAAGTCGTATATGAATGTACGATACCTGAGGGAAGTTCAGCAACCCTGACCTTACCAGGTTCAGACAAAGAGGTTCACATATTAGAAAGTGGAAGTTATCGTTTTGAAATATAATGTACCAGGTACACTTACGAAGTCCTTACGGTATTGTAAGAAAAATGTAAGTGTACCTGGTACATAATTTTTATTTAGTTAATAACATCATTATTTCATTGCTTCTCTTTATAAATTCACTCATTGCATCTGGTGAAAGTGGTTTGTGGCTTATCATAGCTAGATCATAAAGTTGCTTACAGAAAGTAGGAATATATTCTGCGGCTTTATTGTTGAGAACGTGTTGTACTAATTTGTTATTGGCATTAAGTACTAGAGTTTCATTACTTCCCATCATACTTGGATCCATGCCATACATTCCGTACATCTTCATCATATCTTGCATACGTCTATTTTCTTCAGAAAGAGTAATCATAGAAGAAATCGCTTCATTTTTAAGTTTCTCTACCTTAATATCTAACTTGTCGTTTCCTAAAGCTTCACGGAAGATAGAAGTTAAGTTTTCAGCATCTTCTTTTATGGATTCTGAATCAACTTCTTCTTTAAATACTTCTGTTAAGTCTGCGTCAATTCTTTGGAAGGTAACATTTTCATTTTTCTGTTCTAGTTGAGTAACAAAAGGTTGGTCTATATTATGAGTTAAGATAAATGCCTCTAGTCCTTCCTCTTTAAACATTTTTATATATTGTCCTTGAATTACTTCATCCGTTACATAGAAAACAGTATGTTTTTCTTTTTCCTCTGTTTCTTCTGCAGCAGCATCAACACTATCATCTGCTTTAGCTTCTTCTTCAGGTTTAGCTTCATTCACTTTTAAAGCTTCTGGAAGAGTTAAATATTTGCCTTCAAGATTCTTAAATAAAATGTAGTCGTTCATTTTTTCTCCGAACTTCTCATCTTTTAAGTAACCGAATTTTATAAATGGACTAATATCATCCCAGTATTTTTCATATGCTTCTTTATCTGTCTTACACATTCCAGATAGCTTGTCAGCAACCTTTTTACTGATGTAATCGGAAATCTTTTTAACAAAGCCATCATTCTGTAAAGCACTTCTAGATACGTTAAGAGGGAAATCAGGGCAATCAATGACACCCTTTAAAAGCATTAGGTATTCAGGAATTACTTCTTTAATGTTATCAGCAATAAATACTTGGTTATTATAGAGCTTGATTGTACCTTCCATAGAATCGTATTCTGTATTAATCTTAGGGAAGTAAAGAATACCCTTTAAATTAAATGGATAATCCATATTTAGGTGAATCCAAAATAGTGGCTCTTTAAAGTCCATAAATACTTTGCGGTAGAAATCTTTGTACTCTTCAGCTGTACACTCATTTGGATGTTTTGCCCAAAGAGGAGTAGTATCATTAAGTGGAACTGGTCTTTTTTCAATCTTATACTTATCTTTAGCAGGTGAAACTTCTACAATTTCTTTTTCACCGTTTTCATTCTCTTTTTCTTCTGACTTCGCTTCTTCGTGGATTGTTTCAACGATTGTATCTGTTTCTAAAAGCTCATCTTTTTCAATTGTTTCATATTCTTTTTCTGCATTAGCCTTTGATAAATAAATCTCTGTAGGCATGAAAGAACAGTATTTTTCAAGAATTTCTCTTGCACGGTATTCATTTGCAAATTCTAGGCTGTCTTCATTTAAAAATAGAGTAATTTCTGTACCAATGGTTGTGCGAGTGCCCGCGGACATTTCATATTCTGTTCCACCATCACATTCCCAATGAACAGGTGTAGCACCTTCCTTAAAAGAAAGTGTATCAATATGAACATTATCAGCTACCATAAATGCTGAATAGAATCCTAAACCAAAATGTCCAATGATTTGTTCTTCATTTGTTTTATCTTTATATTTTTCTAAAAAGTCAGTGGCTCCAGAAAATGCGATTTGGTTAATATATTCTTCCACTTCTTCCGCTGTCATTCCAATACCATTATCAATAAACTTCAATGTTTTATCTTCAGGATTAACAATTACCTGAATGTTAAACTTATTATCCTCTGGGATTGAATATTCACCTATCATATCCAATTTCTTTAATTTAGTAATCGCATCAGTACCATTTGATACTAATTCACGAAAGAAAATATCGTGATCAGAATACATCCATTTTTTAATAATAGGAAAAATATTCTCACTGTTTATCGACAAACTCCCTTGTTTCTTTTCCATTAAGTAACACTCCTTTTATATTTTAAATTTTATGTTTTTTCTCTATTAGAAATAGTAATACATATAAAATCAAATGTCAAGGGGAAATTGGCACTCGAATTAAAAGAGTGCTAATAAAAAAAGAAAGGGCTTTCTTTCCTGTGGTATATGACTTATAATGGAAGAGAAATTTAAAATCTAGGAGGCTCTTATTGTGATTGCAGTAGAATTATTAGATGTTAAAGATGTTATGAATAAGATATTATTAACAGATACCTTTGATCATTTTTTGTTATCAGAAGCAACTGTAGTAACCTATAATAGTTTTATTATAGATGGTCATCTTAATAAAGATTTTTTTTCAGAAGAAGAATTGCAGGAGTTTGGTGGAGAGACTATGTCGAAATGGAGTCAAATTCGCCCTTTTTGCTTGCAACAAATAAAAGGTAAGAAACAGCCAATTAGTTTTAAATTTATATATATATTATCCAATGAAGATACGAATAAATTATTAGAAGAAAGTGGATTAAATTATAAAAAGGAAGATGTAAATGGGCTTACATTTCATATTTCCTATAGAAACAATCAATTATCATGCGTAACAGGTACATCCTTAAAAACGTTTACCTTAGATAAAACCCTAGAACAATATTGGGATAAAAAGGTACAGGAATTTTTAAAAAAATCAGAAATTACATATGAATAGAGAGGTAAAATATGAAACACTTAAAAGATGATGTAAAACAGTTAATCGAGACCCTAGAAGCAGCAGTATCACCATATCATGCAGTGGAAGAAGGAAAAAAGCAATTAGAAAAAGAAGGATTTCAGTTTTTAAATCCAAGCTCTAAATGGGACTTGAAAAAAGGACAAGGATATTTTCTTACACCCTATGGATCTTCATTGATAGGATTTTATATTGGAGAAGACTTAGAGGCAGAGGATATGCTACGTATAGAAGCAGCCCATACAGATTGGCCTTGCTTTAAGATAAAATCACTTCCAGAAAAAAGTAGCAATGGTTATTTGACTTTAAATGTAGAAACCTATGGTGGACCAATCCTAAATACTTGGCTAGATAGACCTTTATCTGTCGCTGGTAGAGTATCTACGAAAGGAAAAGATATATTTGCACCAGAAATGCATTTGCTTCATTTAGATAAAAACTTACTCACGATTCCCAATGTGGCTATCCATATGAACCGAGAAGTAAATAAGGGAATTGAGTTAAATAAACAAGTTGATATGCTTCCGCTTGCTGGACTATTGACTGAGAATCTTAATAAAGATAACTGGTTTATGAATCTTTTGGCAGCCGAGCTAAAAGTAGCGAAAGAAGATATCTTGGATTATGAATTATATGTATATAATCGTGATCCTGCTGAAATAATAGGTATTGGAGAAGATTTGTTATTGGCTCCACGTATAGATAATATTACATCTGTACAAGCTTGCTTAAGTGGGCTTATAAATGGAAAGCGAAGAAATGGGATTAATGTAATTGCCTTATTTGACAATGAAGAAGTGGGAAGTATGACAAAACAAGGTGGAGATTCAAACTTACTACCTATGATTTTAGAAAAGCTATATCTATCTTTAGGATATTCTAGAAATGATTATCTATCTGCTGTAGCAGGTGGAATGATGCTTTCTGTAGATGTGGCTCATGCAATTCATCCAAATCATCCTGAAAAAGCAGATATTACGAATCAAATAGCCTTAAACGATGGTGTGGCTTTAAAGTTATCTGGAAATCAAAAGTATGCAACAGACAGTGAGGCAATTGGTATCCTTATGCAATTATGCCAAGCACACAATATTTCCTATAAAAAGTTTGCAAATCGTTCTGATATTTTAGGTGGTTCTACTTTGGGTTCTCTTACATCTAGCATCCTACCTATGAAGACAATTGATTTAGGGGTCCCTATCTTAGCGATGCATTCTTCAAGAGAATTGATGGGTGTAGAAGATCAAGTAAATCTATGTTCTTTGCTAAAAGTGTTTTTTGAATAAATAATACTTTGCAAAATGGATATCATATGTTATTATGATATAGTAATCAAAACTACATAAAGTGGTATTTTGAATAGGAGGAATATAGATGAATTATAAAATTGTAGTTGACAGTTGTGGAGAGTTACCAGAAGATTTGAAGAAAGATGATAGATTTGAATCGATTCCTTTAACTCTAACGGTAGACGATGTCAATATTATAGATGATGAGACATTTGACCAAAAGGATTTTATTAGAAGAGTGAGTGAAAGCCCACATTCTCCAAAATCAGCATGTCCATCTCCAGAAAGATATATGCAATCCTATAAGGGAGGCTACGATTGTGTATTTGTGGTAACTCTATCAGAGCAGCTAAGTGGTTCTTATAATAGTGCTTTCTTAGGCAAAGAATTATATTTTGAAGAAAATGGAAAAGATACAAAAATACATGTTTTTAATTCGAGATCTGCTTCTATTGCACAGACTTTAATTGCACTTAAGACAAAAGAATTAATAGAACAAGGGAAAGAGTTTGAAGAAATCGTTTCAATTACAGAAGCTTATATAGATGAAATGGAAACATTTTTTGTATTAGAAACACTTGAAACCCTAAGAAAAAATGGTCGATTAACCAATATTCAAGCTATTTTAGCGAGTGCATTAAATATCAAACCAGTAATGGGTGCAACAAAAGAAGGAACGATTTATAAAATAGATCAGGCTCGTGGAATTACAAAAGCTTTAGCAAAAATGGTTAATTCCACTCAAGAAAAAGCGAAGAATGCAGAAAACAAGATTCTTGCCATCTCACATTGTAATTGCCCAGAACGTGCGGTTTATGTAAAAGAGTTGATTCTAAAAAAGATGAAAGTAAAAGATATAATTGTATTTGATGCTTCAGGGGTAACTACAATGTATGCCAATGATGGTGGAATAGTAGTAGCAATATAAGAGAAGAAAATATAAGCTATAGATTAAGTCCGATTTATTAAGGTTCATGTGCAAGATGTGAATTTTAACAAGTCGGATTTTTTATTGTGTGTAGCAATGGAAAATGCTATCTGTTTAGAAGAATACCTATATTAATCTACTAGGACTGATTTTCATTGGTATGGGATGTGCATCTATCTACCCATCTATGCTTTATGAAACATCAGTCCGTTTTGTAAAAAATAATTCTAGCAGGTTAATGGGATTGCAGATAGCATATGCCTATATAGGAACGACACTAGTTAAAAGCGTTTTTTAATATATTTTTCAGCCATATTCGTAATGTAATATAGACTTCCTGCTAGAACACATAGGATAATAATACTCAAAATGACAAAGTCTAATTTAAAAACTTGGCTACCATAGATAATTAAGTACCCAAGCCCTGCATTAGCTGCTAAGAATTCGCCAATAATGACACCTATTAAGGATAATCCAATATTTACTTTCATAGTACTTATAATTAGAGGAATCGTTCCAGGTAATACAACTTTAGTTAGTACATCCCGTTTGGTTCCTCTAAATGTATAGATTAGTTTCATCTTTTCTTTATCTATTTCTTGAAATCCAGTATAAATATTGATAATCGTGCTAAAGATTCCTAATGTGACAGCTGCAAAAATAATGGTTTTCATATTATTCCCTAGCCATACTATTAAAACAGGTGCCAGAGCGGATTTTGGAACACTATTTAAAATAACTAAATAAGGTTCTAAAACCTCAGAAATACTTATGTTGGTCCATAAGAGTATAGCCAATAAAATTCCTAAAATGGTAATTAAGGAAAAACTTAATATAGTTTCGAATAAAGTAATTCCTATATGATAAAAAATAGAACCGTTAAAGGCCATTTCAAAAAAGGTTTTAGAAACTCGGGAGGGGCTGCTGAAAATAAATGAGTCAATTAAATTTACTTTTGTTGCTCCTTCCCAAAGTAGAATGAAAATAATAAAAATAAGAATTCGATAGAAAAGAACTCTTCTTTTTCTGCGGATATTTTTATCAATGAATTTCTTTTGTGCCATGGACATTTTATCCATTGTGGTTCAGCTCCTTCCATATAAGGTTAAAGTAGTCCTTGAATTCAGGTGAATTCCTTGACTGCATAGGTGTATAATCATTTATAGAAAAATGAATGGGTATAATTTTCTTTATAGTTCCTGGTCGTTTTGATAGAATAATCACACGACTACCAACGGAAATGGCCTCACCTAAATCATGAGTGACCAATATGGCAGTCTTTTTTTCTTTTTTTATTATGGTTGCGATATCATCACATACTTCTAATCGAGTCTGATAATCCAAAGCTGAAAAAGGCTCATCCAATAACAAAAGATCCGGTTCTAATGCGAGAGTTCGAATCAATGCAGCTCTTTGTCTCATTCCTCCAGATAGTTCAGAAGGTCTTGCATGGACAAAATTTGATAGTCCATAGGTATCTAACATTTTATCCACACTATTTTTGTTGTCTTTAGTAAGCTTATTTTGTATTTCTAAGCCTAGTGTTACATTACTATAAACAGTTCTCCATTCAAATAGATGATCCTTTTGAAGCATATAACCAATATTCGTATTAGATGCGTTGTTAGCAACTCCATTTATTTTAATTGAACCCGTTTCCGGGGGGAGATGGGTGAATACAAATGGTTTTACGGAAACTTTACAAAATCAATACATAAAAATGATAGTTGCTCAAATAATATAATGCTAAAGTAAAGGAGAAGTAAACAATATGGATTTATTAGGAGGATAAAAATGAAAAAAAATATTAGGAAATCATTAGCATTAGTTGCTACGTTAGTTATATCAATGGGTGCATTAGCAGCGTGCGGATCTAGCACTGGTGCAGAAGAAACTACAAAAGCAGCTTCAACAGGAACGACAGGTGCGGAAAAAGCTACTACAGCAGCAGAAGCAAAATTAAGTGGAACAATTACCATGGCCGGTTCAACTTCCATGGAAAAACTTGCAAATGCAGCAGCAGAAGTGTTTATGGAAAAATATAATGACGTAATCGTAACAGCAGAATTTACAGGTTCAGGTGCTGGTGTTGAAGCAGTAACAGCGAAAACAGTAGATATAGGAAATTCTTCAAGAGCTTTAAAAGACAGTGAAAAAACAAATGGCATTTCAGAAAATATAGTGGCAATTGATGGAATTGCAGTTATTATTGATCCGGTAAATACAGCTATAAACCTAACAAAAGATCAATTGATTGCCATCTATAAAGGTGAAATCAAAAACTGGAGTGAAGTAGGTGGAGAAAATGCACCAATTGTAGTTGTAGGTAGAGAAGCTGGTTCTGGAACAAGAGGTGCATTTGAAGAAATTCTTGACATTGAAGATCAGGCAGCATACTCAAATGAGTTAGATAACACGGGTGCAGTATTGGCTAAAGTAGCTTCAACAAAAGGTGCAATCGGATATGTATCTTTAGATGTTGTTGATAGTTCTGTAATTGCAGCTCATTTGGAAGGTATAGAGCCTACTGCAGAAAATATTGCATCAGGAAATTACTTCTTAAGCCGTCCATTCGTAATGGCGACAAATGGTGAAGTTTCTGCCCAAAGTGAACTAGTACAGGCATTCTTTGAATTCTTACAATCCCCAGAAGGTGCTGAGCTTATTGAGGCAGTTGGTTTAATTCCTGCAAAGTAAATAATAGATAAAGTTAGAATAATCAACCCCAAAAGACCATACATCATAGTGTATGGTTTTTTTGTTTGGAGGTTTGATGAGATTGGAAAGGGTAGCTATTTATTGCAGACTATCAAAAGAAGATAGGGATAAGTTTCAAAGAGAAGATGATAGTGAAAGTATACAAAACCAAAAATTATTATTGACAGAATATGCCTATGAACATGGATATTCAATAGCAGACTATTATTGTGATGATGATTATTCTGGATTAGATAAAAATCGACCAGCGTTTAATCGCCTGATAAAGGATGCAAAAAACAATAAGTTCAGTGTGATACTATGCAAAAATCAGTCACGTTTTACTAGAGATATGGAATTAGTAGAGCACTATATACATGGATTATTTCCACTTTTGGGAATAAGGTTCGTGGGTATCGTAGATCATGTGGATACTGGAGATAAGGGAAATAAGAAATCACGTCAAATTAATGGACTGATTAATGAATGGTATTGTGAAGACATTTCTGATAATGTGAGAAGTGTTTTGCTGGCGAAGATGAAGGATGGACAATTTATTGGTTCCTTTGCACCTTACGGATATAAAAAAAATCCAAATAATAAAAACGAGCTATTAGTTAATGAAGAAACGGCTCTAGTGGTAAAAGACATTTATTCTATGTTTATAGATGGAAAGAGTATAGGACAAATTTGTGAGACACTCGATAAAAAGAAAATAAAAACACCTTTAGAATATCGAGAAGCTTTAAAAGAAAGAGAAGGAAAGATACCTAGAGTATGGAGAAAGAATACAGTTAGAGAAATTTTGTTAAACCAAACTTACATAGGAAAATTAGTACAAGGAAAAACCTATAAAGAAAGCTATAAGAGTAGAAAACAAATAGTAAAACCGGAGTCAGAATGGATTATAATCCCTAAAACACATGAGGCAATTATAGATGAAAAGACATTTTATATAGCGAAAAGCTTGATAAAAGAAAACAAGAGACGATATGCTAGAAAAAACAAGCAAAATCCAAATTGCGAAATATTTATACTTGCATCTAAAGTAAAGTGCAAAGACTGTGGATTTTCTATGACAAAGGTAAATACCCAGAAGAATTATCAATATTTATATTGTCAAAACTATACTAGAAATAAAGTATGTAGTAGTCATAGTATTCGATTGGATCGATTATTAGCCCACTTAGAAGGAGAGGTTAACAAAAAGGTGATACTAGAGAATGGAATGAATCATTCTATAATAAACGAACTTGTTGACTATATTGAGATTGGAGAAAAAGACATAAATAAGAAGCAGGAAATTATTATTTATTGGAAGGATTAGGCTTAGAGTTTTGTAATGAACCATTTTTCGGGGGTTAGAAGACCTGAAATTAATGATAATAAGGTAGATTTTCCACAACCACTAGGACCCACAATAGCAATAAATTCGCCATCTGCTACTTGTAGAGAAATGTCCTTGAGAGCAGGCGTCTCTCCAGAGAGTGAATGATAAGAATAGCAAACGTCGTTAAGTTCTAGTAAGGGTTTCATATAATGCCTCCTTAGGGTTTATAGTTTATAATATGGACTTTTTAACTAGATGTGATTCCTGCAAAAAAGAGAGGATTGTAATTATAATATGCATAGATTATAATGAAAGCTAATCATATTTGCAAAGGAGAAAGAATGAACAGGTTTAAAACACTTTTACAGAATATTAAAAGTAAGCATGTATTCATACAGACCCATAACTTTCCCGATCCAGATGCGGTATCTAGTGCATTTGGATTACAAAGATTATTGAAAATCAACAACATTTCTTCTACTATTTGCTATAAAGGAGATGTTAATCGTTCATTAGCTGCACGTATGGTCAGTGTTCTTGAAATAGAAATTGTAAATATAGAAAATATAAGTGAAATGTCAATTTGTGATGAAATTATTTTAGTGGATTCGCAAAAGGGAAATTCCAACATTCTTGATCTTATAGGGAGAGAGACGATTTGTATTGATCATCATCCTACTTTTCAAAAAGAAACATATTTATTTGATGATATAAGACCATGGGTAGGAGCTTGTGCATCTATTATTGCTGAATATTATTTAGAAAATAATATATCTATCGATAAGGAAGTTGCTACAGCACTCTTAGTAGGAATTAAAATTGACACAGCAAATCTAACTAGGAATGTGTCAGATTTGGATTTAGATATGTTCTATTATTTATATAAAAAAGCGGACTTAAATTTATTAAAAAAATGTGAAGTAAATAGTTTAAATTTTTCTGATTTGGAATCTTATTCCTACGCAATCAATAGTATCGAAGTACATGGAAATGTTAGCTTTGCAAATCCTGGAGCTAATTGCTCGGAATCGATTATTGCGCATATATCAGACTTTATGCTTTCTCTTTCAGAGGTAAAGATCTCGATAGTCTATTCTATAAAAGAAGGAGGAGTTCGACTCTCTGTTAGGAGTAAAGATAACAGCTATGATGCTGGTGAAATCACAAAGCTTGCCTTGCAAGGAATAGGCAGTGGTGGAGGGCATGATACCATGGCTGGTGGCTATATAAAGTTAGATGCTGAAAATAGCACGGAAAAAGAACTTGGTGATAAGATTATTGCTAGATTTTTAAAAACCATAAATGAGTCTTAGGGCTCTTAAAAAAATCCCCTTGAAATCAAGAAAAAAGAGAGTATAATATTATTTGTGCTCCCATAGCTCAGTTGGTAGAGCACTTCATTCGTAATGAAGGGGTCGCAGGTTCAAATCCTGTTGGGAGCTTTAAGAGAAAAAATCAGAGCTAGCTGAATATTCAGCTAGCTCTGATTTTTTTGTGTATGTATTAACGTTGTTCATAATTCTTTGATACTTGATTCCAATCCACTACTTCAAAGAAAGCTTGTACATAAGATGCTCGAAGGTTTTTATATTTTAGGTAGTAAGCATGTTCCCATACATCAATACCGAAAATAGGTTTCCAAACACCTTTTGTTTCGAATAAAGGATTATCTTGGTTTGGACTGCTCATAATCTTTAGTTCACCCTCGCTATTTGTAGCAAGCCATGCCCAACCAGATCCAAATTGCCCTAATGCAGCTTTGCTGATTTGATCTTTGAAATCTGAAAAACTAGAGAAAGTACTTTTGATTTTATCACCTAGTATTCCTGTCGGTTCTCCCCCTGCGTTTGGAGAAAGATGACCGAAATATAGGTTGTGGTTATAGTATCCACCACCGTTATTGCGTATTGTTGCTTTTATATCTTCAGGAAGGCTATCCCAGCTGGATAAGAGTTCTTCAATGGATTTATCAGTAATAGCAGCTTTATCTACTGCGTCATTTAAATTTTTAGTATAGGCAGCATGATGTTTTGTATAATGTGTCTCCATTGTAAGAGAGTCTATATGAGGTTCTAATGAGTTGAAATCATAATTTATTTTAATTTGTTCAAACATAGTAATTCTCCTTTTCTTTATTATGTATTGTTTTGTAACTGTGATGTTTGAAGTATATAGTTTTTAGTTGGCAATTGTCAATACTAATTCGTTTATTTAATCTTACTTTCAGAAACTTTATAAAAAATTTACTTGAATACTAAAATCAATGTGATAATATAGATACATACAGATACATGAAAAATAAATCGTAAAAACATATAAAGGAGAAAAGTAATATGAGTAAAAAAATTGGTATTTTTGTAGGAAGTTTAAGAAAAGGGGCTTTTACTAAGTCGATAGCAGATTATGTGGCTTCCATTAGCCCAGAAGGATATGAATTTCATGAAATTGAAATTGCCGACCTTCCTATGTACAATCCGGATCTAGATGATGCGGCGGAAAAACCTGCACAGTGGGTGAAATTTAGAGAAGAAGTAAAAGGACTGGATGGTTTTCTTTTTATAACACCAGAATATAACCGTTCTGTTCCAGCGGTACTAAAAAATGCATTAGATGTTGGTTCAAGGCCATATGGAGCAAGTGTATGGGATGGAAAACCAGGAGGTGTAATTAGTGTTTCACCAGGTGCATTAGGTGGCTTTGGAGCAAATCATCATTTGCGTCAAGTTATGGTTTTCTTAAACGTGCTAATGTTACAACAACCAGAAGCATATTTAGGAGATGTTATGTCAGCGCTAAATGAAGATGGTGCAGTGACTCATGAAGAAACAAAACAATTCCTTCATGATTATGTAGGAGCGCTGGTAAAATGGATAGATCTAGTTTAATAAAACATAAAAAAGCAATATAAGTTATATAAGTGATAGAGGTATCCCTGCCTCATTCCGTAACATGCATTTCTTTGGAGAGCACACATTTTCCTTTTATAATGCAGAAAATGAGCGCTTTTGGTGTAAATTCCATTTTGTGACCCAGCAGGGTATAAAAAACTTTACAAATGAGGAAGCAGCAAAAATCAATGGTATGGATCGTGAATATCATGGAAAAGATTTTTATGAAGTAATTGAAAGTGGAAATTTCCCTAAATGGACGATGTATGTTCAGATTATGACGGAAGAAGAAGCAAAAAATCATTATGAAAATCCATTGGACTTAGAAGGAGCCATGTATCGATATGATCCTAAGGATGATCCATCAAGGAGAATTAGACCGAGAAATGGAAGAGAAGACGGGCTATCTTATTAGAAGACATCAAACTGTATTTAAGGAATCTGTATCGATTGTCAAAAAGAATAATTTTACCTCATAAAATGAGGAGGGCCAGCAGTCAAATGACTGCTGGCTTTTTAT
This sequence comes from uncultured Lachnospiraceae bacterium, assembly GCA_964475115.1. Taxonomy (GTDB): domain Bacteria; phylum Bacillota; class Clostridia; order Lachnospirales; family Lachnospiraceae; genus CAYYVJ01. The sequence continues at coordinate 23,075 of CAYYVJ010000005.1, read as the reverse complement.
TATGAAAAACATAAGGTAATAGTCTGATTTTCACCTATTTATATTCTTTTGTAATATCAGTATAGCCTTTGTTCGTGAATAAATAGTGTTTTTCATGTTAATGATTTTTGAATTAAATATGAATAAATTATGAATACTTTTTTCTATTTGCTTGTTTCGTAGTATAGTGTTAAAATATTACGAAAAGCCATCATGAAAAAGGAGTATTATTTTTAATGATTAATCAATATACATTAAAGAATGGAATGAAAGTGGTTTGTGAGCAAATTGAACATGTTCATTCCGTATCTTTTGGAGTTTGGGTGTTTGTCGGATCAAAAGATGAAATAAAAGATAAAAATGGGATTGCCCATATGGTAGAGCATATGGTTTTTAAAGGAACTAAGAATAGAAGTGTAAAAGATATTGCAGATGAGACGGCAGCCATAGGCGGGAATATTAATGCATATACAAGCAAAGAATTTACATCATATTATGCAAGAGTATTAAAAGAACATTTATGGGAAGCCATAGACTTGATTGGAGATATGTTAATTAATTCTAATATAGATCAGGAAGAATTAGAAAAAGAAAAAGGGATTGTGTTAGAAGAAATTGATATGTACAATGATTCGCCTGAAGATTTATCCCATGAGGTGCTTCAAAAAAGGATATGGGAGAACCATGCTTTAGGCTATTTGATTTCAGGGGAGAAAGAAACAGTTCAAAGTTTAACTCGAGAAGATTTGATTGAATTTATGAGTGATTATTATGTAAGTGAAAATATGGTTCTTTCACTTGCTGGAAGTTTTGATGAAAAGGAAGTCCTTTTAAGGTTAGAAGATATATTTGGTGTAATGAAACAAAAAGGAAGAGAAAAGAACAATAGAAATCCTATATTTCACCCTTGTATCTATGTGGAAAATAAAGATGTTGAACAAATTCATTTAAATATAGCGTTTGATTCCATCACAACTAGATCAGAAGACCGCTATGGTTTATCTGTACTAAATTCTATTCTAGGCGGAGGAGTAAATTCTAGATTATTTCTAAGAATACGCGAGGAGCTAGGCATTACATATTCAATCTATACCTATGGAAGTACCTTTGTGCAAGCGGGTCTATTTCATATATACGCAGCGATGAACCCAGGTCAATTTACAACAGTTTTTGAAGAGATAGGAAAAGAATTGAAGAAATTTGTAAAAGAAGGACCTAGACCGGAAGAGCTTCTTCAGGCAAAGGAACAAATAAAGACAGACTTAATTATTCAAGAAGAAAGCACCAAATATAGAATGAATTCTAATGCGAAGTCTATTTTGCAATTTGGAGAAATCATTCCAATAGAAACGATGATAGAAAAAGTAAATCTAATTTCAAAAGAAGATTGTATTCGCTATATGGAACAATATTTTCTAAAGGAAATGGTTGGAATTGGAGCTGTAGGAAATGTAAGTGATTTAAAAAATATATCATTAATAAAGGAGAAATTATGGAGCATTTAATAATACCTAAAGGATACGATCCTCATCTTGATATTAAAGAAACTGAAATAGCAATCAAATATGTAAAGGACTTTTTTGAGAGAGATTTAGCAAAACAATTAAAATTAACTAGAGTTTCAGCACCATTGTTTGTGAAACCAGAATCGGGATTAAATGACAATTTAAATGGAACAGAACGTCCAGTTGCTTTTGGAATAAAAGAGCAAAATGATGCTTTAGTAGAAGTAGTGCATTCTTTAGCAAAATGGAAACGTATGGCACTTAAAAGATATAATTTCAAGTATGACGAAGGTTTATATACCGATATGAATGCTATCCGTCGTGACGAAGATACAGATAATATTCATTCTCTTTTTGTAGATCAATGGGATTGGGAGAAAATCATTCTAAAAGAGGAAAGAAATGATGAAGTATTAAGAAAAATCGTAAATTCTGTTTATACGGCTTTAAAAGAAACGGAAAATTTCATTAGTGAAAAGTATGATTATATTGACAGAATTTTACCGGAAGAAATCGCATTCGTATCTTCACAAGAATTGGAGGATATGTATCCGGATAATACACCAAAAGAGAGGGAGTATAAAATAGCCAAATTGAAGGGGGCAGTTTTTATTTCACAAATCGGTGGGCTTTTAAAATCAGGAGAAAGACATGATGGAAGAGCACCAGACTATGATGATTGGAATTTGAACGGTGATATTATTGTATATTACCCTGTCTTGGATATTGCTCTCGAACTTTCTTCTATGGGAATTCGAGTAGATGAAGATACCTTGAAAGAGCAATTAGAACGTTCAGGATGTATGGATAGAGCAGAACTACCTTTCCAGAAGTCTTTATTAAATGGAGAGCTTCCATATACCGTTGGTGGAGGAATTGGACAATCTAGAATGTGTATGTTCTTTTTGAGAAAAGCGCATATTGGCGAAGTGCAAGTATCTGTTTGGCCAGATGACATTATTGAAGTTGGAAAGCAAAACAATATATTGTTACTTTAAAATAACATCAAAAGGGGGAGGATGTTATGGAGGGGTTAAATCTAAAAAGGATTAACAATGCAATTACAAACATATTTTCTGCAATCGTTCAAGTAAATATTACCTATGATAAATATGCTATGCTATGGTCGGATAATACGGTTGTTGATGTTGATGCGGAAGGTTCTTTTGTAGAACTTATTGAAGTGTTTCTACAATCGGTTCATCCAGATGATGTGAAAGTTCTTCTTGAGCATTATAGTATGTGGAATTTATTGAACTTTCTTGAAAGAAATCAAATTTTAGAATGCTACGAAGTTAGACAATATAGAGAAGATGGTAACTATCATTGGGTGGAAATTAGTATTATCCAATTTAAAGAAGAGAAAAAAGGTGAAAAGGATATTCTGATTATTGCAAAAAATATTGATTCGAAAAAGGAAAATGAAAAGCAATTAGAAGAAAAGGTTAAAGAGATGGAGGACGCGAGGCAATATAGAAGTGGGCTTATTTCAAGGGTGTCTCATGATATTAGGACACCCATGAATGTGATTCTTGGAATGGCTAATATTGCTCGAAATTCAGAAGGGGATTCAGGTAAAATAAATAGTTGCCTAGATAAGATATTAAGCGCTTCAGAATATGTAATGTCATTAGCGAATAAGATCTTAGAGATGGCTAAAGCTGCATATAATTCTGAAGAAAGAGTTGAAGATGATTTCACTTTAGATCAGTTAATTGAAGATATTACAAATATTTCTACGGCACAAATCGAAAAAAAATCCATTGATTTTCAAGTTTGTGTGGGAAAACTGACTTCTAGGAAGTTTATTGGAGACCGTGTTTTATTAAACAGGGTACTAATCAATTTGATTTCAAATTCCACTAAGTTCGTTGATGTTGGAGGGCAAATCATTCTTTCTGTGGAAGAACGTTCAGCAGATGACGAGAAGATAGAAATGTGCTTTACAGTAAAAGATAATGGAATTGGTATGAGTGAAGAGTTTCTTAAAAAAGTGTTTCAACCATTTGAGCAAGAGAAAAATGAAAATGAACATGAGACTACTACTTATGGAGGAACGGGATTAGGTTTGTCGATATGCAGGGTGTTAGTGGAAAAAATAGGTGGGAAAATCTCTGTAGAAAGTGAAAAAGAAAAAGGAAGTCAATTTATAATTGTAATCCCTTTAAGGATTCAAAAGAATGATAATTCTTCCGGAGATAGGCTGGAAAGTCTTGAGATTTCATCGGCATCAGAGCAGGATTACTTAGGAAAAAGAATTCTAATTGTAGAGGATAATGAACTTAATGTTGAAATTATGCTTGCAATACTAGAAGAGAAAAATCTGGAGATAGAACTTGCTAGAAACGGTCAAGAAGCTGTTGATTTATTTGAAAAATCTTCAGAAGGATATTATGATTTGATTATGATGGACATAATGATGCCTATAAAAAATGGAATTGAAGCAACTTGTGAAATAAGAAGTTTAAATAGAAAAGATTCAAAAGAAATTCCGATTATTGCAATGACTGCAGATGGATATAATAATCATATTTCCGGCATTTTAGAAGGCAAATCAAATGATTCTGTTTTAAAACCAATAAATACGGAACAACTATATTCTACACTACATATTTGGCTGAAAACCCTTTGAGGTTTTCAGTTTTTTTGTATAAAGAAGATGATAAGTTCACATACTAATATATATGCTTTCCAAGTAAATGAATGGAGGAAATAAAAGTTGAGCGAATCGAATGAAAAACAAAAAGAGGAGTTAAAAGATGACAAAATAAAAGAATTTGGACAAGCGACTCTAGAAGATAATGAAAATAAATATAAAATTCATCTACTAAGTGTAATTGGTGAGATTGAAGGTCATGAGAACTTGCCAAACCACAATAAAACCACCAAATATGAACATGTACTTCCACAGTTAGCAGCCATTGAAGATAGTAAAAAAGTAGATGGATTATTGATTTTAATTAATACCGTAGGAGGAGATGTGGAGGCAGGATTAGCTATTTCAGAGATGATTGCTTCCTTGAGTAAACCAGTCGTATCTTTGGTGCTTGGTGGAAGTCATTCTATCGGAGTACCTTTGGCTACCTCAGCGACTTATTCCTTTATTGTTCCTAGTGCAACGATGATGATTCACCCAGTAAGGTTAAATGGGACAGTAATTGGAGTATCTCAAACCTATAACTATTTTGAAAAAATTCAAGATCGTATTGTAGGATTTATAGTAAGTCATTCTTCCATTAAAGCAAATAGACTGGAAAAATTAATGGTCAACACCAATATGCTTGCAAAAGACGTAGGTACCATACTAACAGGAGAAGAAGCAGTAAAAGAAGGAATTATAGATGAGGTGGGAGGAGTTAAAGAAGCAATGAAAAAGCTTTATGAAATGATCGAAGAGTATCATAAGAAAGAGGAAGATGAAGAGGGGGAAGAGGAATGCTCTACTCAGTGATCCCTCATAGTAGGATTTATGCTGAAACAGAATATGATAGATTATATAATGAAAAAGAAGAAAAAAAAGAAGAAGAAGTACGTCAAAATCCCATTGCTTGTGGAGAAATAGAACTTATAGCTTTAGCAAAAGTGGAATTAGTCTCCATAGAAAAGTGTTTAGAAGAAATGTGAACTGGTGTTTGCAAAACTCTTATGAAATCAAAAATAGTATTGAATAAACATTGAAAAAAGAGTACAATGACTAAAGAAGAATTTGGGAGGTAGGAACATGAGTTTGCTAGAGACAATTTTGTTAGGAATTATTCAGGGGGTAGCAGAATTTCTTCCTATAAGTAGTTCGGGACATTTGGCTATATTTAAGAATATTTTCAAAGTTAATACAGACACGGGTATGCTATTTGATGTAATGCTTCATATAGGTACCTTAGTGGCTGTATTTATTGTATATTGGAGTGATTTGAAGAAATTGATCATGGAGGGAATTGGAATTGTTATTGATTTCTTGAAAAATCTTGCAGTATACATACATAATTTAACAAGTAAAGATAAAAAACATTACTCCAAAGTAGTGAATAGTTCATACCGTAAGTTTGTAATGATGATTATCCTATCTACGATTCCAACAGGATTGATTGGGATTTTAGCGAAAGATTATATTGAAACTGCATCAGAAGGCCTTCTTGTTCCAGGTATAGGATTATTGATAACAGGTACTTTATTATTAATTTCTGATAAAATAAAAGAAGGAACAAAAACGCCAAAGACAGCTAGCTATAAGAATGCTTTTATCATTGGAGTGTGTCAAGGATTTGCTACCATGCCTGGAATTTCAAGATCTGGTACTACGATTACAGTATCTTTATTGAATGGGTTTGATAGAAAATTTGCGGTTAAATATTCTTTTATTATGTCTATACCAGCTATTCTGGGTGCGGCATTATTAGAAATCTTAGATTTTAAAAATGTTACTCTTGCCCCAGGTGAGATGATGAATTATTTAATTGGAACAATAGTTTCGGCGGTAGTAGGCTATATGTGTATCAAATGGTTGTTAGTATTAGTGCAAAATAGAAAATTCAAGTATTTTGCTTATTATTGCTACTTGGCAGGTATACTTGCTATAGTTGGAAATTTTATAATATAGGAGGAAGTATAGTTGGCTGGGACTGGAAATAGAAAAACTCGGAAATCTTCTAAGACGACTTCTAGAAAAACAAGTACTAAGTCTAAGAATAAGGCGAGTGAAGTGGCTACAAAGGATTTAGCACTTAGGAAAGAGATAACGATTTTATTTATTCTTGCTTTAGCAATTTTATTGTTTATAAGCAATTTTACAAAAGAAGCGTCTTTATTAGTAGGGATTAGCAATGTAATGTTTGGTCTTTTTGGAATAACCGCATACATATTTCCAATTTTTTTGTTTCTTGGAATTACATTTGCAGTATCTAATATGAATAATCTTAGAGCAAAGGTTAAGTTTTTTGCTTCTGTTTTTGTATATTTCTTTATCTGCACACTAATTGGAATGGTTACAAGTCCTTTAGCAGGGAGCATAAAGCTTACAGAATATTACATAAGTTCAAGTGAATTTAAAAATGGTGGTGGATTTGTAGGAGGACTATTTTCTAATTTATTGGTTCCACTATTAGGAATGATTGGCACTTATATTGTCATGCTTGTATTTATAATTATTGGGTTAGTTATTATTACGGAAAAATCCTTTCTTAATGGAGTTAAAAAAGGTGGAAATAAAGTATATAGTGTTGCCAAAGAAGACGCTATTCGCTTAAAAGAAGCTGGACGTATTAGAAGTGAAGAAAAGAAACAAGAAAAAAGAATGAATAAAAAAATAAAAGGTGTTGCTATTACAAAGATAGAAGAACCTGAGCCTTCTGTAGAAGAGGTTCATGAAATTACGATGGACTACAAGCAAGAAGATCTACCGGTAGAGATTCGTCCAGAGTTTGCAATGAATCATATGCCGATTGAAGAGAATACAGGACAGGTATCGGTTGAAATACCAGAAAATATAGACTCAACATCAGCAGCAAAAATAGAAGTAAAATCAGAAGGAAAGCCAGAAGTAAAAGCAGAAACAAAAGTAGAAGCAGTAGAAATAAATCTCCAAGAAACTACGGGAAACTATATTTTCCCACCACTGAATTTATTATCAAAGGGTACATCAGGACAAAAGAATAAGAACTTAGATTTAGAGCTAAAAGATACAGCCATGAAGTTGGAGCAAACACTTCAAAACTTTGGGGTAGGTGTTACAGTGACCAATGTGAGTTGTGGTCCAGCAGTAACCCGTTATGAGTTACAGCCTGAACAAGGTGTAAAAGTAAGTAAAATAGTGTCTTTAGCAGATGACATTAAATTGAATCTGGCAGCTGCAGATATTCGTATTGAAGCTCCTATACCAGGAAAAGCAGCAGTTGGAATTGAAGTACCAAATAAAGAAAATATGACTGTTATGCTAAGAGAACTTTTGGAATCAGACCAATTTGTGAATCATCCTTCTAAAATAGCTTTTACAGTTGGAAAAGATATTGGTGGGCAAACGATAGTAACTGATATTGGAAAGATGCCTCATCTTTTAATTGCAGGTGCAACTGGTTCTGGAAAGTCAGTTTGTATTAATACACTTATTATGAGTATTTTATATAAAGCAGATCCTAAGGAAGTAAAGTTAATTATGATAGATCCTAAGGTGGTTGAGCTAAGTGTATATAATGGTATTCCACATTTATTGATTCCAGTTGTTACAGATCCTAAAAAAGCTGCAGGAGCATTAAATTGGGCGGTTGCTGAAATGACAGATCGCTATAAAAAGTTTGCTGATTTGAATGTGAGAGATTTAAAGGGATATAATGATAAGGTGGCTTCGATTGCCGACATTGAGGAGGAAGGAAAGCCAGAAGCACTTCCGCAAATTGTAATTATTGTAGATGAGCTTGCAGACTTAATGATGGTAGCACCGGGAGAAGTAGAGGATGCTATTTGTCGTTTGGCTCAGATGGCTAGAGCAGCAGGACTACATCTAGTAATTGCTACGCAGAGACCTTCTGTTAACGTAATTACAGGTTTAATTAAAGCAAATGTACCTTCTAGAATAGCATTCTCAGTATCATCTGGGGTGGATTCTAGAACTATCATAGATATGAATGGAGCTGAAAAATTATTAGGTAAGGGAGATATGCTTTTCTATCCTGTAGGATATCAGAAGCCAGTTCGTATTCAAGGTGCATTTGTAACAGATAAAGAAGTGTCAAAGGTAGTGGAATTCTTATCAAGCCAAGTATCCGATCATACCTATGATGAAGAGATTGCAAATAAGATTTCTTCCGTTACACTAAATGAGAATAATCAATCTCCATTAGGGGACCAAGATGATTATTTCGTTGAAGCAGGACGATTAATTATTGAAAAAGAAAAAGCGTCCATAGGAATGCTTCAAAGAATGTTTAAAATAGGTTTTAACCGTGCTGCAAGAATTATGGATCAATTATTTGAAGCTGGTGTGGTTGGACCTGAAGAAGGTACGAAACCTAGGAAAATCATAATGTCTTCGGAAGACTTTGAAGCTTATATTGGGACATTAGGATAGTAACTATTTGACAAAGAAATATCGATCAGTTAATATTGTGAAAAATCATAAATCTAGGAAATGAGGATAATGATAGATGAAAAATTTTAGTAATTATAATGAATATAGTAAAAAAGAAAATTTGCATTTTGAATCTAAAGTGGTGCATGGAGCCCTTGGCAATGATCCAATCACAGGTTCAGTGAGTTTTCCTATTTTTCAAACAGCTACTTTTAGACACAAAGGATTTGGACAATCAACAGGATTTGATTATTCTAGACTGCAAAATCCAACCAGACAAGAACTAGAACGAACGATGGCCATTTTAGAAAATGGAAAAGAAGGTTTTGCATTTTCGAGTGGACAAGCAGCTAACATGGCTATATTTACTTATTTAAATCCAGGGGATCACGTTGTTTTATCCGATGATATCTATGGCGGAACTTATCGTATAATGGAAAGTATATTTGGTAAATATGGAATTACTTATGATTATATTGATATGGCTGATTTAGAGCTATTAAATAAAACAATTACAAAAGAAACGAAGATGATTTTTGTTGAAACACCTACGAATCCAATGATGAAAGTTGCAGATATTAGCGAAATATCTAAAATTGCAAAATCTATTCAAGCATTGCTTATTGTTGATAATACATTTTTAACACCATATTTCCAAAAACCTTTAGATTTAGGCGCAGATATCGTTGTACATAGTGCAACAAAGTATATTGGTGGACATAATGATACCATTGGTGGAATCGTAGTTACCAATTCAAATGTAATGGTAGAGCATTTACGTATGCAGCTAAAGAGTCATGGAAATGGATTGGCTTCACTTGATTCTTGGCTATTAATAAGAGGACTAAAAACTCTTGCTCTTCGTATGGAGAAGCACAATGAAAATGCTCAAGCTGTAGCGCAGTGGCTTAGAAAGCAAGCAAAGGTAAAAAAGGTGTATTATGCAGGCTTTGAAGATCATGTTGGCTATGATGTGATGAAAAAGCAGTCTACTGGTTTTGGCGGAATGATATCTTTTACCGTAGATAATGTGGATACAGTAAAACAAGTATTAGAAAAAGTAGATATGATCATGTTTGCAGAAAGCTTAGGTGGAACTGAATCATTGATTACTTATCCTATGACACAAACACATGAGTCTATTCCGGCAGCTAGAAGAGAGATGATTGGAATAACAGAAAACTTTCTTAGACTTTCTGTAGGAATAGAGCATGTTGAAGATATTATAAAAGATTTGGAGAATGCACTTTCATGAAAATAAAATTCACAAAAATGCAAGCATATGGAAATGATTATGTATATATAGATGCAATTCATCAGAAGCTATCAAAGCTTCCTGAATTAGCTAGATATGTAAGTGATAGACATTTTGCTATTGGCTCTGATGGAATGGTTTTAATATGTTCTTCAGAGATAGCTGATTTTAGAATGAGAATGTTTAATCCGGATGGTACTGAGGGAGAAATGTGTGGAAATGCACTTCGAAGTGTGGGTAAATATGTGTATGACCATAAATTCACCAATAAGACAGAGTTAACCATTGAGACCTTGGGAGGAATTCAACATTTAGTGCTAACAGTAGAAAATGATGAAGCCATTAACATATGTGCGAATATAGGCAAACCAAGACTAGATACGAAAGTGATACCTGTAGTTACCGAGTTAGATGAATTTATAGAAGAAGCAGTGCAAGTTTTTGAAAATGATTTTAAAGTGACAGCTATATCATGGGGAAATCCTCATTGTGTAACGTTTATAGATAATGTAGATGATTTTGATGTACACAAGTTTGGTAGAGAATTAGAAAATATGACAAAAATATTTCCTAATAAAACAAATGTAACCTTTGCTCAGGTAGTCAATGATTCTTATATAAAAATAAGAGAGTGGGAACGTGGCACAGGTGAGACCATAGGGTGTGGGACAGGTTGTGCAACAGCAGCTGTAGCGGCAGTACTTACTGGACGTTGCCAACGAAAAGTAGAAGTAGAACAAATAGGTGGTATTTTAGATATAGAGTGGGATGAGAGTACAGGCCATGTGTTTATGACAGGACCTTCTCATACTGTATTTGAGTCGGAGATTGATGTATCACATCTATTTTAATGTAGTAAAGTAAAAGCCTCCGGCAGATGCGCACTTCGGCGTATATAGAAAATGTCGCGAGCGACCGCCAAAGGCGCTAGAGTTTTGCAAGCAGAACTCTTTGTAAAAGTATGGATAGGGTGCCTCTATAGGGGCACCCTAATTATTCGAATAAGAGGATAACAAAGGAGGAGCTATGGTAAGACTAAGGAATTTATTAGAAAAATTAGAATACCAGTGTGTAAAAGGAAGTATTGATGTAGAAATACAAGATATTGTATATGATTCTAGAAAGGTAGGAAAGGATACGGTCTTTGTTTGTGTAAAAGGTAGTAAACTAGACTCTCATGATTTCATACCTGAAGTTTTAGAAAAAGGTGTAACCGTTCTTGTTGTAGATAGAGACCTAGAAATAAAAAATGATGTGACTGTTATAAAAGTGGAAGACACAAGAAATGCTTTGGCAGTTATGTCAGCAGCGTATTTTGGAAATCCAGCACAGGAAATGGTTACAATTGGAATTACTGGTACAAAAGGAAAAACAACGACCTCCTACATGATACAGGCTATTTTAGAAGAGACAGGAAAAAAAGTAGGTGTTATTGGCACAATTGGAGCAGTTTACGGAGAAGTTAAAATAAAAACTCAAAACACCACACCTGAATCATATGAGCTACAAAAAATCTTTCGAGAAATGGCGGATGCTGGATGTGACTATGTAATCATGGAAGTTTCATCTCAAGGTTTAATGATGCATCGAGTGGATGGATTCTTATTTGATTATGGAATCTTTACAAATATTTCTCCAGATCATATTGGAGAGGGTGAACATGCAAGTTTTGATGAATACTTATATTTTAAAAGCCTTCTCTTTAGACAATGTAAGGTAGGTATCATAAATTGTGATGATGAAAAATGGAAAGAAGTGATAGAGGATAGTACTTGTGAAATTAAGACCTTTGGCTTTTCAGAAGAGGCTGATTTAAGAGGTGTTAATATCGAATATGTAAAAGAACCTGGATTTTTAGGAGTCAAATTCCATAGTGAAGGTATTTTAAATATGAATATAAAAGCAAGTGTAATAGGAGAATTTAATGTATATAATGCATTAGCTGCTATACTTGTATGTAGCCATTTTAATATAAAAGAAGAAGAGTTTGGAGAAGCTCTCTCTCATATTGCAATAAAAGGTAGAGTAGAGCCAGTAAAAATAGCGGATGAATTTCATTTGTATATAGACTATGCTCATAATGCAGTAAGTTTTGAAAGTTTATTGACTACCATAAAAGTGTATAATCCTAAAAGAATTGTTTGCGTATTTGGAGCTGGTGGTAATAGATCAAAACTTCGCCGCTATGATATGGGAGAGATTGCAGGGAAATATTCTGACCTATCAATATTAACGTCAGATAATCCTAGATTTGAAGAAGTAAGTGATATCATTGAAGATATAAAATATGGTATGAAAAAAAGTAATGGAAAGTATATTGAAATTTTGGATAGAAAAGAAGCCATTAGGTACAGTATTGAGCATGCAGAAGATGGTGATATTATTTTACTTTTGGGAAAAGGTCATGAAGACTACCAGGAAATCAAAGGCGTAAAGTATCATATGGATGAAAGAGAACTTATTGCTGACATTTTGAAAGAAATGGCATATAGTAAAAAGTAATGTAAGGGGAATAGTGTGAAAGACAAGTCTTTCACACTATTAGAATAAGGCGTAAAAGTGCCAGAATGGAGAACATAATGCTAAACATGACAGTCCAAACTATACTCATGGCAACAAGAGGGGAATTGCTATGTGGTGATAAAAATACTGTAATTGAAGGGATTAGTATTGATTCGAAAAATATAAAAGAAAACACCTTGTTTGTCCCATTAAAGGGAGAGAGAACAGATGCTCATTTATATATTGAAGACGCTTTATGCCTTGGTGCAAAAGCTACACTTACAAGTGATCATACTAGTATGAATTCAGATAAAGCATGGATTTTGGTAAAAGATACTAAGAAAGCACTTCAAGAAATTGCAGCTTTCTATTTAAGGAAACAGCATTTTCCGGTTGTAGGAATAACCGGAAGCGTAGGTAAGACAACCACGAGAGAATTAATTGCTACAGCCTTATCGGCAGAATTATCGGTATATCAAACCTCTGGAAATAAAAATAGTCAAACAGGTGTACCCTTGTCTATATCAGAGGTGACTTCTGAGGATATAGTAGTACTTGAGCTTGGTATCAGTGAATTTGGTGAGATGAAAACTTTGAGCAATATGCTTGACTTGGACATTGCTGTGGTAACAAATATAGGGACTGCACATATAAAACAGCTCAAATCGAAAGAAAATATATATGAAGAAAAGCTTACCATAACAAATGGGATAAAAAAGGGTGGAATTCTGCTTTTAAATGGTGATGATCCTATGCTATCGACATTTAAGGGTGGAAAAGAATACGAAACTTATTTTTATGGGACAGGTGATAATTGTCAGTTTCAAGCTAAAAATATAAAGATCCTTGATGGCATTACTGTATTTGATGCTTATTGCCTAGGAGAAAAAGAACTTGTAGAATTACCATTATTAGGGGAACATAACGTGGTAAATGCTATGGTTGCTTTGGCAGTAGCTCATTTAAGGGGAATATCAATAAGTAAAGCGGCAGATAAGTTGAAAACATTTTCTGGTGTTAAAATGAGACAACAAATACATATTCAAAATGAACTTACTATAATTGATGACACCTATAATGCGAATCCTGATTCTATGAAGGCTGGAATCAGTGTTTTAAAAAATTATAATTTGAATGGAAGAAAAATAGCAATATTGGGAGATATGTTAGAATTAGGAGAGGATGAAATTCTCTACCATAAAGAAATAGGGAAAGTGGTGGCAGAAGCGGATATAAATATCTTACTCACCAAAGGAAGCTTATCTAAATATATTTCAGAAACTGCTAAAGAAAAAAATAATGAATTATTTACAAAGCATTTTGACTCAAACGCAGATGTGATTTCTTATTTAAAAGATTTTCTTTCTCCTGGGGATATTATTTTTTTAAAAGGGTCTAGAGGAATGGCATTGGATGAAGTAGTCTTGTATATAATGAATAGAGAAAACCTTTTGGATGGTTTATGAATCTAAAAAAATTAATTAAAAATCTTGATTATTATGTATTGCAAGGAAGCACAGATTTAGATGTTTCAGATATTTATTTTGATACTAGAAAAGTAAAAGAGCAAGGCATCTTTGTGTGTTTACGTGGCGAGACAAAAGATGGACATGACTATGTGAAGGAAGCTCTTTTGAAAGGTGCACTCGTTCTGATCGTAGAAGATTTGAGTAAAACGATAGAAATCTATGACCACGAGGTTACGATTTTATTGGTAGAAGATACAAAGGATGCTTTAGCCAAGATTTCAGCAGAGTATTTTCAAAATCCTTCAAAAAATCTTTTAACCATTGGAATAACAGGGACAAAAGGTAAAACTACAACTGCTTATATGGTAAAATCCGTATTAGAGCGATATGGATGTCAAACAGGGTTGATTGGTACTGTCGAGATTATAACAGGTAAATCAACATTAAACTCAGAGAATACCACTCCTATGTCTTATGATATTCAAAAGTATATGGCTGAGATGGTAGAAGCTGGATATCAAGCAGTAGTGTTGGAAGTTTCATCCCTTGGATTAAAGCATAAAAGATGCAATGAAATTGATTTTACGATTGCTGCCTTTACTAATCTAACTAAAGATCATGTAGGGGAAAAGGAACATGCTTCTTTTGATGAATATATTGCGTGCAAAAAACTTTTTGTTGATATGTGTAAGGTTGGTATTTTTAATATAGATGATAGATATATGGAGTCTTTTTGGAAGGAATCACCCCATAAAAAGAGAAGCTTTGGAATTCAAAAAGAAGCCGATTATATGGGAAATCATATTAAGCAATATAGAGAAAACTCTATTTATGGTATGATGTATAGGTTAGAAGAAAAAACCGAAGATTTTTTTGAGAAAGAAGAAGCAATTATTAGGTTATCTTTACCAGGAATGTTTAATGTATATAATTCCCTTTGTGCGTATGCAATTGCAAGAGAACTTAAAATTCCAAATCAAATTATTTTACAAGGGATAGAACAATGTAAAATAAAAGGAAGATGTGAATGGATTCATGTATCGGATAAGTTTAGAGTATTACTTGACTATGCTCACAATGCAATAAGTTTGGAATCTATATTGACGACTCTTTTAGATTATAAACCTGAAAGGTTAGTCTGTATATTTGGATGTGGTGGTGATCGTTCAAAGGATAGAAGATTTGAAATGGGAGAAGTATCGGGAAGGTTAGCCGATTACACCATTATTACTTCAGACAATCCTAGAAATGAAGAAGCAGAAAGTATTATTTCTGATATAGAAGTAGGAATAAAAAAAACCGAAGGTCTATACCTTGTAAAAACAGATAGAAAAGAAGCGATAAAATATGCCATATCCAATGCATTAGAAGGTGATTTGATAGTGATTGCAGGAAAAGGTCACGAAATTTATCAAGAAATTAAGAATGTAAAATACCATATGGATGATAGAGAACTTATTTTAGAGGCATAAAACACAAAGGAGGCGTTTTTTTGTATGCAGATATAATTGTAGATATTTCTCATGAAAAGTTAGATAAAGTCTTTCAATATGCCATACCCGAGAAACTGCTTTCCCAGATAAAGATTGGAAGTCAGGTAGAAATGCCTTTTGGTATGGGGAATCGACTTATAAAAGGATACGTTGTAGGGATTTCCCATAAAGCGGATTATCCAGTGGACAAAATAAAAAATGTAGAAAATGTTTTGAAAGATAGTACAACGATAGAAACCCAATTAATTCAACTTGCATGGTGGATACGTGAAAATTATGGTTCTACTATGATTCAAGCCTTGAAAACGGTAATACCAATAAAAAGGAAGATTCATTCTACTAAAAAGAGGTATATTAAATTACTTCTTTCAAAGGAAGAGGCAGCTCTTCTTTTAGAAGAGTATAAACACAAAAAATATACTGCTAGAGCCAGGGTTTTAGAAGAGCTAATAAAAGAGAGCCAATGGTCTTATGAAATTATTTCAAAGAAGCTTAATATTTCAGCTTCAACTATAAAAGATTTAGAAAAGCTAAAGATAATAGAGGTTACTTCAGAAGATATTTTAAGAAATCCGAATGTCTATAATGTTAAGACAGAAGAATATAATTTGGAATTAAATCAAGAGCAAAAGTATGTGGTGGAAAGGATTTTAGAAGATTATAAGAGAAATATTGCTTCTACCTATTTAGTTCATGGTGTAACAGGAAGTGGAAAGACAGAAGTATATATGGAATTGATTGCTGAGGTAATAAAAGATGGAAAGCAGGCCATTGTACTAATACCAGAGATTGCTTTAACCTACCAAACAATATTTAGATTTTATAAACGGTTTGGCGAAAGAGTATCTATCATTAACTCTAAACTTTCAGCTGGTGAGAGATTTGATCAATTTAGGCGTGCAAAGACAGGCGGAATCGATATTATGATTGGTCCAAGATCGGCTTTGTTCACACCATTTTCAAATTTAGGAGTTATAATTATTGATGAAGAGCATGAAGGTAGCTATAAAAGTGAGACTACTCCTAAATATCATGCGAGAGAAACGTCGATTGAACGAGCAAGACTAGCAGGCGCATTTGTAGTATTAGGTTCTGCAACGCCGTCGATAGAATCTTATCATAATACCTTAATAGGTAACTATACATTACTGACTTTAAAAGAGAGAATAAACAAGTCTCCACTCCCAGAAGTTCACACAGTTGATTTGAGAGAAGAGCTTAAAGAAGGAAATAGAACAATCTTTAGTCGAAAGTTAAGAGAGTTGATTGAAGATAGGTTAAATAAAAAACAACAGATAATATTGTTTATAAATAGAAGAGGTTATGCGGGTTTTGTATCTTGTCGTGCATGTGGAAAGCCCCTTAAATGCCCACATTGTGATGTGAGTTTGACTTCTCATAATAATGGGAAATTAATGTGCCATTATTGCGGTTACCAAATATCTATGCCAAAGCAATGCCCTAGCTGTAGTTCGCCTTATATAGCTGCTTTTGGTCTTGGAACTCAAAAAGTAGAAGAGGCGGTAAGGAAGAGTTTTCCAAAAGCCAGAGTACTTAGAATGGATATGGACACCACAAAAAATAAAGATGGTCATGAAAAAATCCTATCGACGTTTGCTAACCATGAAGCTGATATTTTGATTGGAACACAAATGATTGTAAAAGGACATGATTTTCCATTAGTTACTTTAGTTGGAGTGATTGCAGCAGATTTATCTCTATATGCAAATGATTATAGGGCAGCAGAACGTACCTTCCAACTTTTGACTCAGGCAGCAGGTAGAGCAGGAAGAGGGAATTATGAAGGTGAAGTAGTGATTCAAACCTACAGTCCTGAACATTACAGTATAGAAACAGCAGCAAAACAAGATTATATTAATTTTTATAATCAAGAAATGTTATATAGAAGGTTGCTTAATTATCCGCCTGTGGCAAATATGCTGATGATTTTAATTACTTGCGCAGACTATGAATATTGTGATAAACTAGCAGTATTAATTCATACTAGGATTGTAAAAAAATATGAAACAATGAATTTTCAAGTGATAGGACCTTCAGATGCTGGAATAGCAAAAATAAACGATATTTACCGCAAGGTGATTTACCTAAAGCATGTAAGTTATGATTACTTAACACAAATAAAAGATGACATAGAAATATTTATAAAAGAAAATCCTGTAGAAAAGGAAACATTGGTACAGTTTGACTTTAATCCAATGAATATATACTAGAGAAGGAAGGATGCATATGGCAATAAGAAATATAAGATTAGAAGAAGATGAAATTTTAAGAAAACAATCCAAACCAATAAAGATGATGACACCCAAGATAAATACCTTGATTGATGATATGCTTGAAACCATGTATGAAGCTAACGGAGTAGGCTTAGCAGCTCCGCAAGTTGGAGTATTAAAAAGATTAGTAACAATAGATATAGGAGAAGGCCCTATTGTAATTATAAACCCTGAGATACTTGAAGTAAGTGGAGAACAGTCGGGAGACGAAGGTTGTTTAAGTTTTCCTGGTAAAGCTGGCATTGTTACTAGGCCAAATTATGTAAAAATAAAGGCTTTTGATCGAAAGATGAAGGAGTTTACTTTAGAAGGTACAGAATTACTCGCAAGAGCAATCTGCCATGAAATTGATCACCTAGATGGCATTCTATATGTAGATAAAGTAGAGGGCGAAGTGTATATGATTACAGAGGATGACGAAGATATATAAGAAGATAGGAAAGGTAAATGAGAGTATATGAAGATTGTATTTATGGGAACACCTGATTTTGCAGTACCAACACTAGAGTCTTTAATAAACTCTAGTCACCAAGTAGTTGGGGTTGTTACTCAGCCGGATAAGCCAAAAGGAAGAGGCGGTGCTGTACAGTTTCCTCCAATTAAGGAAACAGCTTTAGCGAATAATATACCGGTATATCAACCAGTCAAGGTGAAAGATCCTGATTTTATGGAAGAACTTATAGCTATGTCAGCAGACGTGATTGTAGTAGTAGCGTTTGGACAACTACTGCCAAAGGCTATTTTGAACTTGCCAAAGTATGGTTGTCTAAACGTACATGCTTCTTTATTACCAAAATTAAGAGGATCTGCACCAATAAATTGGGCGGTTATAAATGGTGAAAAAGAAACTGGAGTGACAGCCATGTATATGGATGTAGGTATAGATACAGGAGATATGATTAAAAAGGTTGTTGTTCCTATAGAAGAGAAAGAAACGGGCGGGAGTTTACACGATAAGTTGGCTGTTTTAGGAGGTCCTCTTATGCTTTCTGTTTTACAAGAATTAGAAGAAGGAACAGCTACTAGAGAAAAACAAGAGGAAGGTTTATCCTCCTATGTAAAGATGTTAGATAAAAGTCTTGGAAATATAAATTGGGATATGGATGCAATCCAAATTGAACGCTTAATACGCGGGCTAAATCCATGGCCTAGCACTTATACCTCGCTGGAAGGCAAGATGCTTAAAATATGGCAGGCTGATGTTATAGAAAAGGAATATAAGGCTGAAAATGGAACGATAGTTGAAATAAGTAAAGATGGAATAATTGTTAAGACAGGTAAGGGAGCACTTGTAATTAAGGAACTTCAACTACAAGGAAAAAAGAGGATGACCGTTGATGCGTTTTTAAGAGGTAATACTTTAGAAACGGGAATGAGCTTACTATAAAAAGGATGTGCATATTATGTATTTTGGAAATGGAATTTATTATGGAATGGATTCAACTTATATATTAGTCTTAATTGCAGCAGTATTGGCAATGATTGCGTCCGCAAAAGTGAAGAGTACATTTAACAAGTATTCAAAAGTAAGAAGTATAAGCGGATTAACTGGAGCAGAGGCTGCAAGAAAGGTACTTCAATATTCAGGTGTGTTTGATGTGGCAGTAGAACAAGTGCCTGGAAACTTGACAGATCATTATGACCCTAGAACTAAAGTTTTAAGGCTTTCTGATTCTACCTATGGTTCTAATTCAGTAGCTGCCATAGGCGTAGCAGCACATGAGTGCGGACATGCTATCCAGCATGCTAACAATTATGCTCCATTAAAAATCAGAGCTGCTTTTGTACCAGTAGCAAATATCGGATCAAAAATGGCTTGGCCAATTATTATATTGGGAATTATTTTAGGTGGAAGCGCAACATTAATAAATGTTGGAATATGGCTTTTCTGCCTAGTTGTATTGTTTCAATTAATTACACTTCCTGTTGAGTTTAATGCATCTAGCCGTGCAGTAAAACTTTTGGGAAGCTATGGAATCTTACATGATGAGGAATTAGTACAAACAAAAAAGGTGCTTTCAGCAGCAGCTTTAACGTATGTGGCGAGTGCAGCCGGAGGCGTTTTACAATTAATTAGACTTCTCTTATTGTTTGGTGGAGGAAGAAATCGTGACTAAAACCATCAATACAAGAGAAGTTGTACTAGAGATTTTGATGGAAGTATTAGAGAATAATAAGTATAGTCATCTAATTCTTAATCAAGCTTTAAAAAAATATCAATATTTAGAAAAACATGATAGAGCATTTATTTCTAGGATTTCAGAAGGAACCATAGAACAAATGCTTCAGATTGATTATATTATGAATCAATTTTCCAAAGTAGCCGTTCATAAAATGAAACCACTTATTCGTAATATCATGAGAATGGCAGTGTATGAAATTAAATTCATGGATAGTATACCTGTTTCTGCTTCTTGTAATGAAGCGGTGAAACTAGCTGGAAAAAGAGGCTTTTCAAGTTTGAAAGGTTTTGTAAATGGGGTACTAAGGAACATTAGCAGAAACCTATTAGATATAAAATATCCAGAAAAAGATGTAGACATTGTGAAATATCTATCTATTAGATATTCTATTCCTGAATGGATTATAGAAAAGTTAAGGCTAGAGTACTCAGATGATGTAGTAGAGAAAATAGCAGAAGCCTCCTTGGAAGAACAAAAAACTTCCGTTCGTATCGTTTCAAATAGGAAAAGCAAAGAAGAGATTTTAAATCTTCTAGAAAAAGAAAATGTTACAGTAGAAGCAAACAAATATTTAGATTATGCATTTTATGTTTCAGGCTATAACTATCTGAATGATTTAAAAGTGTTTCGAGAAGGAGCACTACAAGTTCAAGATACGAGCTCTATGCTAGTTGCAGAAGCGGCAGGTGTAGAGGAAGGAAACTCTGTAATCGATGTCTGCGCTGCTCCAGGAGGCAAGAGCCTTCATATTGCAGAGAAGCTTAATGAAAGTGGAATGGTAGAGGCAAGAGATTTAACAGAATATAAAGTTAATCTAATACAAGAGAATATAGATAGAATAGGTGCAAAAAACATATTTGCAAAACAACAAGATGCTTTGCTTTTAGAGGAATCATCTTTGGATAAGGCAGATATTTTAATAGCAGATTTACCTTGTTCAGGCTTGGGTGTTATGGGGAAAAAAACAGATATCAAATACAAGACGAACCCAGATACTTTAAAGGATTTAGTAAAGCTGCAAAGAGATATTTTATCTGTTGTACAAAAGTATGTAAAAGTGGGTGGAACGCTAATTTATAGCACCTGTACAATAAATAAAGAAGAAAATGAAGAAAACATAAATTGGTTTACAGAAAATTTTCCTTTTGTAACAGAAGATTTAAATCCCTACTTACCATCAAGTTTAGCAAGTGCAGATGAAATGAAAAAGGGATATATTCAGCTTTTACCTGGAATTCATAATACAGATGGATTCTTTTTAGGGAGATTAAAAAGGACAAAATAATGAAAAAAGATATAAAATCATTAAGCTTGAAAGAACTAGAACAGGAAATCGTCTCATTAGGTGATAAGTCTTTTCGCGGGAAACAGATTTATCAATGGATGCATATAAAACATATAAATGACTTTGATGAGATGACAAATATTTCCAAAGAGCTAAAAGAAAAATTGAAAAGTAATTATGAATTAACCCTATTAAAAACAGTAGAAGTACAAACATCTGCTATAGATGGTACTAGAAAATACTTGTTTGAACTATCAGATGGAGCTGTCATTGAGAGTGTATTAATGAAATATAAGCATGGAAATTCTGTGTGTATTTCATCTCAAGTAGGCTGTAGAATGGGGTGTAAGTTTTGTGCCTCTACGATAGGTGGACTGTCAAGAAATCTGTTGCCCTCAGAGATGCTAGACCAGATCTATAGAATTCATAAGGATTCAAATGAACGTGTAGATAATGTGGTAGTTATGGGTACAGGTGAACCACTTGATAATTATGAGAATTTACTGACGTTTCTTCGTCTTTTAACAGATGAAAATGGTTTGAATATTAGCCAAAGAAATATTACAGTGTCAACTTGTGGGTTGGTTCCCAAGATTAAGATGCTAGCAGATGAGAAGTTGCAAATTACATTAGCGCTATCCTTACATGCTTCTAGTGATGTGACAAGGAAAAGTTTAATGCCAATCGCAAATACCTATTCAATTGAAGATGTTTTAACTGCTTGTAAGTATTACTTTTTACAAACTGGAAGAAGGATTACCATAGAATACAGCTTGGTAGCAGGTGTGAATGATACAGCTACAGAAGCAGAAGAATTAGCAAAATTGTTAAAAGGAATGAATTGCCATGTGAACTTGATTCCGGTAAACCCAATAAAAGAGAGGTCTTACAAACAATCTCTTAAGAAGGATATAGACGGCTTTAAAAATAAGCTTGAAAAATACGGAATTAATGTTACTATAAGAAGAGAAATGGGAAGAGATATAGAAGGGGCTTGTGGCCAACTACGTAAGAGCTATGTAGATAATAAAAAGGAAAAGGAGGAGATGGAGAAATGAGAGTATGTGCAATGACGGATGTTGGACAAAAAAGGTCTGTAAATCAGGATTATGTATTCTACTCAAATGACCCCATTGGATGTTTTCCTAACATATTTATAGTGGCAGATGGTATGGGTGGACACAAAGCTGGCGACTTGGCTTCTAGACTTGCAGTCAGTACGATAGTTGAAAGAATGAAAGAGGTGGAATCTGGGCATTATTTTGAAATATTTGACCAGATACTTTCAGATGTAAATGCAGAAATTTTTAGGATGGGTCAAAGTTCAATCGATTTAGAGGGTATGGGAACAACCTTTGTGGCTGCAATCATCGATGGAAACACCTTGAGTGTAGTAAACGTTGGTGATAGTAGACTTTATGTAATCGGTCAAGAAATTCGCCAAATTACAATTGATCATTCCTTGGTAGAAGTAATGGTATCGATGGGAGAAATCGATCGAGTAGAAGCAAGAGTCCATGAAAAGAAAAATATTATAACAAGGGCGATTGGTGCAGAAGAAACGATTAAAGTGGATTACTTTGAAGTAGATCTAGAGCCTTTTGAAAGCGTTCTTTTGTGTTCAGACGGACTTTCTAATATGCTAGAAGATGATGAAATATTTTCTGTAGTTAAGAAAGAAGTAGATACAAAAGAAAAGACAAAAGACTTAGTTGAAAAAGCAAATAAAAATGGTGGCAAGGATAATATTTCAGTTGTCCTTATTGAGCCAGATAAATAAGAGGTGTATATATGTTAGCAAGCGGAGTGTTTTTAAGTGACCGTTATGAAATATTGGAAAAAGTTGGTTCAGGTGGAATGTCTGATGTATATAAAGCAAAGTGTCATAAACTAAATCGCTTTGTAGCCATTAAGGTATTAAAGCATGAGTTTAGCAGTGATAAAAGTTTTGTATCTAAGTTTTCTGTAGAAGCTCAGTCTGCAGCAGGATTAAGTCATCCTAATATTGTAAATATTTATGATGTAGGAGAAGATGATGGACGCTACTATA
>CAYYVJ010000004.1:9147-54277 GCA_964475115.1 uncultured Lachnospiraceae bacterium | reverse complement strand
GCAGTTATGATACTAGAAGTAAAGGGGATTAATAAAAGCTTTTCAGGAAAGCAAATCTTACATGATGTAAGTTTTCGGGTAGAGAGTGGAAAGGCAATGGGCTTTTTAGGTAGGAATGGTGCTGGAAAAACAACTACTATTAGGGCTTTGATGAATGTGTTTGAGCCGGATTCAGGAGAGTTTCTTCTTGATGGTAAACTTTTCAGGCCAAATGATTATAAAATCGGATATTTGCCAGAAGAGAGAGGTATGTATGCTAAAGTTTCCATTCTTGATCAGCTAATCTATTTTGGAGAACTAAAGCATATGTCAAGGGGAGAGGCTAAGAAATCTGCCTATAAGTGGTTAGATTATTTGGGATTAGAAGAATACGCAAAGAAAAATTTAGATACTCTTTCAAAAGGTAACCAGCAAAAGATACAAATTTTACAAGCGGTACTGAATGAACCAGATATCTTGATATTAGATGAACCTTTTAGTGGACTAGATCCAGTAAATGCAGGAGTATTAAAAGATTTGATTCGAGATTTTATCAAGAGAAATCGTCTTGTAATATTTTCAAGTCATCAAATGGGTCATGTAGAAGAATTTTGTGATGATATAACATTTATTCAGAATGGTCGAATTATTTTAAGTGGAAATTTAAAAGAAACAAAGCGAAGATTAGGAGAAAATAAGCTTCGAATCCGTGTTTTAGATATGGAATTAGAACAACTAGAGACAAAGTTGGCAGATATAGAAAAAATTTCTATAGGTAAAGATAGAGATTCTCTTATTGTAGAATGCCAAGAAGATTTAAGTCCAAATCGTTTTCTTCTAGAAGTGATAGAGAAAAATCTTCCGATTGAATTATTTAGTTATTATGAACCAAGTTTAGAGGACATTTTTATTCAGCTAGAAAGTGAAAAAAATATTTCAATGTCTATAGGAGGTGAAAGATAATGAGGGATATGCTTACGGTATTTCGTTTCGAATTATTTAATAAGTTAAAACAAAAAAGTGTTATGTTTACTACCATTATTATTATCACATTTATTTTTGTTGCAACTTGTATTCCCACCTTTTTGTTTTTATTTTCAGGAGAAGGAAATGCCACAAAAGAACCAGATGCTCCTATTACATCTCCTGTAGATCAATTAGAGGAAGTACAATTAGAGCCAACTCCTTATCTGGATAATGAGTTTGGCTATGTTATTTTAGACGAAAATATAGATAATGAAGTGATAAAAAAGGTTTATCCTTTTAATCAATCTTTCTTCTATTCAAATGAAGTGGAATTAAGAAATGCCGTAGAAAATGGTGATGTAGAAAAAGGAATTCTATTATCATCACTTACTAGTTATAAACTAATTGCAAATGATCTTTCAATGTATGATCAAAGTAGCTCTATGATTTCAGAACAATTGAGAAGATTTAATAGAGATCAAGCCTTGTTAAAAGAAGGAATTGACCCTGCAAAGGTATATGCGGCGGAGGATGTGTATGTTGAGGCAGAAATAGAAACCTTAGGAAAAAATGCTTCTACAGGATACGCATTTGCATATGTGGGGATGTTTGCTATTTATATGATTGTTATTTTATATGGTAATTCTGTTGCCACTTCTGTTGCTAGGGAGAAAAATGATAGAACCATGGAGCTTCTTATTACAAATACCTCACCTGTTAATCTTATTTTTGGAAAGGTTTTTGCCTCAACAGTGGTAAGTGTTGGGCAAATGGTATTGACTTTACTTGCAGCAGTAATTGGTGTTTTTCTAAATCAAATAAATTACCCCGAATTTCTTTTAAACTTAATAAAGGAAAGTATGACACTTGACACAATCGTGGTATATTTACTATTTGCTTTATTTGGCTCTCTCATGTATTATTTCTTGTATGCAGCAGTAGGTGCACTTGTTAGTAAAGTAGAAGAAGTAAATAGTGCAATGACACCAATTCAATTTGTCTTTATTATTGCATTTATGTTAAGCTCTTTTGGAATCAACTTTCCAAATGGAATAATGATGAGAATTATTTCGATTATTCCATTTACATCACCAATATCTATGTTTATAAGATATTCATTAACTACAGTACCGGTGTGGGAATTAGCGATTTCATTGGCATTACTTATTGCTACCATGTACTTCATGTCACATGTTGCCATAAGAATTTATCATATGGGTACATTGAATTATGGAAATAAAATTGGTTTTTTCAAAGCTGTAAAAATGGTATTATCTAAATAAGGGGGAAGTGCTTGTGATTAAGTATTCTGTTGTAGTTCCAGTATATAATGAAGAACTTTGTATTGAGGAGACACATAGACATTTGACTGAGGTAATGTCATCCACAGAAGAAGCTTATGAGATTATATATGTAAATGATGGTAGTAGGGATAAGTCTATGGAGCTAATCTCGGAAATTTGTAAGAAGGATAATAGAACGAGGCTTATAAATTTTTCGAGAAATTTTGGACATCAAATTGCTATTACAGCTGGAATGCAGTATTCTGCGGGGCAAGCAGTCGTAGTTATTGATGCGGATTTACAAGATCCACCAGAAGTCATATTGGATATGATAAAGAAGTGGAAAGAGGGTTATGACGTTGTATACGGAAAACGCATTTCACGAAAAGGAGAAACTGTATTTAAAAAAGTGACTGCAAAACTTTTTTATCGCCTTTTAAATAGTATGACATCCGTTGATATACCAGTTGATACAGGTGATTTTAGGCTTATCGATAGGCGAGTATGTGATACTATGAATGGTTTGTCTGAGAAAAGTCGTTATGTAAGAGGACTGGTAAGTTGGGTTGGATATAAACAGACGGGTGTTGAATATATACGAGAAGAAAGATTTGCAGGTGAAACCAAATATCCACTAAAGAAAATGTTTAAGCTAGCATCAGATGCTATATACTCTTTTTCCTATAAGCCATTAAAAGTGGCAGGAATAATAGGATGGGTGGTATCTGGACTTGGATTTATATATTTGCTAATTATTATTTGGCAAAAGCTATTTACGAATACGACAGTAGAAGGTTGGGCATCAACGTTAGCGATATTATTATTGTTTAATGGATTATCATTGATTCTTCACAGTATTACTGGTGAATATGTAGGAAGGATTTATGAAGAAACCAAGAATCGCCCATTATTTATAGTAAGTGATACGTTTGGATTTGATGATGAACAGGGTGTTTCATAGATTTTCTATGAAACACCCTGTTTTTTGTAAGATAAACTTAAATATTACTATGTTTTTATTTCTTGAATTCCATGTCGTTATTTAGTACAATGTTCTTTAGAATACTTTGCCTATTTTTAACATTGACTTTTTAAAATTATAAGGAGAAGAAGTATATGAAAATTAAAGTGTCCAATTTTATATCCCAGTTTTTAGTAGAGAATGATATCTCTCATGTGTTTACAGTAACTGGTGGTGGCGCCATGCATTTAAATGATGCTTTGGGGCATCAAAAGGGATTGACTTGCGTATATAACCATCATGAGCAAGCTTCTGCCATTGCAGCCGAAGGTTATGCTAGAATAAATAATAAAATAGCAGCAGTTTGTGTTACAACTGGACCAGGAGGAACGAATGCTATTACAGGAGTGTTAGGTGGTTATGTAGATTCTATACCGATGCTGATTCTATCTGGACAGGTGCGATATGATACAACTGCTAGAAGTACTGGACTTAACCTACGTGCAGTAGGTGACCAAGAGTTTGATATTGTTCCTTGTATAGAAACGATGACGAAATATAGTGAGATGGTTATTGATCCACTTGATATTCGTTATTGTCTAGAGAAAGCAATCTACCTAGCAAAAGTAGGAAGACCAGGACCATGTTGGTTAGATATTCCAGTGAATATTCAGGGTGCTTATATTGAAACGGAAAATTTAAGAAGATTTGACCCAAGTGAAAATGTTGAATCTTTGCCAATGCCAGTAGAAGATCAGACAATAGATACTATAATACAAAAGATAAAAAGTGCTAAAAGACCAGTTTTTTATGCGGGAAACGGTATTCGTATAGCCGGAGCACATAACATATTTAAAAAAGTGATTGAAAAGCTAAATATCCCTGTAGTTACAGGTTGGAATAGTATTGATGCTATTTATGATGAGCATCCTCTTTATGTTGGAAGAGGCGGAATCATGGGAGACAGACCAGGAAATTTCGCTGTTCAAAATAGTGATTTAGTGCTTTCCATAGGAAGTCGTTTAAGTATCCGTCAGGTTGGTTATAATTTTGCTAACTGGGCCAGAGAGGCTTACACCATTATAGCAGATGTAGATGCTGAAGAATTGAAAAAACCTACTATTCGTGTGGATTTACCTGTTCATGCAGATGCAAAAGATTTATTGACTAGGTTAGATGAAAAGATAACAGAAGAAAAGTTGTTTCAAAATGAAGAATGGTTATCTATTTGTGAAAATTGGAAGAAGAAATATCCAGTAGTATTGCCAAAGCATTACCAAGATACCAACCGTACGAATGTATATGCATTTATTAAGAAATTAAGTAATAGTTTGTCAGAAGGACAAATTACAGTAGTAGGAAATGGTTCTGCTTGTGTAGTGGGTAGCCATGGATATACTATTAAGAAGGGTCAGAGATTTATTATTAATTCTGGTGCGGCTTCTATGGGTTATGATTTACCTGCAGCCTTAGGAGCATGTGTGGGTGCTTATGGAAACCTATGTTTACGTTTGGGACAAAGAGATAGTCTAGAAGAGGTATCCCAAAAAGATTCGATTACCGATGTGATTTTAATAACAGGAGATGGAAGTATTCAGATGAATCTGCAAGAACTTCAAACGATTGTTCATCATAGATTACCAATAAAGATATTTGTGATTAACAATGGAGGTTATCATTCTATTAGACAAACACAGATGAATTTCTTTGGAGAACCTTTAGTTGGAATTGGAGAAGATAGTGGAGATTTGAGTTTTCCAGATTTGTCTAAACTTTCTTATGCCTATGATATTCCATATTATAAGATAGATGGAAATGATCAGCTAGATGAGATGATAGAGAAAACAAAAGGAATAAATGGACCATTAATTTGTGAGGTCTTTACATCGAAAGAGCAAATATTTGAACCAAAATCAGCAACGAAGAGATTGCCAAATGGAAGCCTAGTATCTGCTCCATTAGAAGATCTAGCTCCATTTTTAAGCAGAGAGGAATTAAAGGAGAATATGATTATTCCCCTTGTAGATGAGATATAATGAATCAAATTATAAAAAGAGCCGTTCTTACCGGATCCACCGGTATGATCGGTATGGCTTTAGTTGAATATTTGCTAGGGCAGGAGGTCTCTGTAACTGTACTTATTAGACCGAACTCTCCAAAGAGGGGGCAGTTTCCTGAGTCAGACAAGCTTACTATTCTAGAGGTGGACTTATCAAATCTACCTAGTATAGAGAACCTTCAGCATGCAAAAGAACCGATAGATGCTTTCTTTCACTTAGGGTGGGAAGGCACTTTTGGTGCTTCAAGAGACGATATGTACCAGCAGAATTTAAATATAAAGTATACTTTAGACGCGGTACATTTAGCCAAGCGTTTGGGTTGCCATGTATTTGTAGGTACAGGTTCTCAAGCGGAATATGGAAGAGTAGAAGGAAAACTGCATAAAAGTACTGCTACTTTCCCAGAGAATGGATATGGAATCGCCAAACTATGTGCAGGTCAAATGAGCAAAATAGAATGTAAAAAAGTAGGTATTCGCCATGAATGGGTTAGGATTTTAAGTGTATATGGTCCTAAAGATGGTTATGATACCATGATTATGTCTGGAATTAAAAAACTGATAAAAGGTGAAAGACCAAGCTTTTCCAAAGGGGAGCAGCTGTGGGATTACCTATATGTAAAAGATGCTGCCAGAGCGCTGTATCTAATTGCTTTAAAAGGAAAAGATGGAGCAATCTACCCACTAGGTAGTGGACAAGCTAGACCTTTAAAAGATTATATACTTCTTCTTGCCTCGGCAGTAGATTCTAAGGCTGAAATTGGTATTGGAGAATTGCCATATAGAGAAAATCAAGTTATGTACCTATGTGCTGACATTAGTGAATTAACTGAGGATACAGGCTTTATGCCAGAGGTTTCCTTTGAAGATGGCATTAAAGAAACGATAAAATGGTGTAAGATGGGAGTTTGAAATGAGAACCATAAGTGTTGTAGTACCTTGCTATAATGAGGAAGAAAATGTAATTCCATTAAGTGAGGCTATTATTCATCTGTTTACGACAGAATTAAAAAATTATGATTATGAATTAATTTTTATTGATAATGATTCAAAAGATAATACTAGAAAGTTGCTGAAAGAATTATGCACGGGCAACAAAAGAATTAAAGCAATCCTTAATGCCAAGAACTTTGGTCAATTTAGTTCTCCATATTATGGCATGCTTCAATCTACAGGGGACTGCACAGTATTAGTAGCAGCAGATTTTCAAGATCCCATTGAGATGATCCCTAAATTCGTGGCAGAATGGGAGAATGGATATAAAATTGTATCAGGTATCAAAACGAGTAGTAAAGAAAATAAGCTAATGTACTTTTTTAGAAGTTGCTATTACAAAGTGATTAAAAGACTATCTGATGTAGAGCAAATTGAGCATTTTACAGGATTTGGGCTATATGATAAAAAGTTTATTAAAGTTTTAAAACAGCTAGATGACCCTACACCTTTCTTAAGAGGAATCGTGGCAGAACTAGGTTTTCGTAGGAAGGATTTACCTTACGAACAACCAAAGCGTCGAGCTGGAAAGACAAGCAATAACTTTTATCGTTTATATGATGGTGCCATGTTAAGCATTACTTCCTATACCAAGGTCGGACTTCGTATGGCTACTATATTTGGATTTATTTTTTCAGCCTTAAGTATGTGTGTTGCTCTAGCTTATCTAGTGATGAAGCTACTTTATTGGGATCGTTTCACAGCAGGTACAGCACCAATTTTAATTGGTATTTTTGTGCTAGGTTCGGTACAGATTTTCTTTACAGGCTTATTAGGTGAATACATTCTGACCATTAATTCGAGAGTGATGAAGCGCCCTCTTGTAGTGGAAGAGGAGAGGATTAATTTTGATTCTGAAGAAGATATGGAACAATAAATTTATTCAAGATGGTGTACTCTCCATTGGAGCTAAAATAGTCTTCTTTTTTGTGGTACAGTTTATTATTTACCCCCTTCTATTAGTTGAAATGGGAGATTCAGAATATGGACATTTTATTACCCTTATGGGTTATGTAAGTATCTTTGCTTATGGTTGTGGAGAAGCGCTGAATCATATTCGTGTTTTAAATCAAAAGACAGACAGAGAGCGTGCAAAAGAATATGGAGTTATTATTTTTATTGAAGCATCTCTTGTCCTTTTATTGCTAGCTAGCTATAGCCTTTTGTGGGAAAAAACAAGTTTATATCACAGTGTGTTATATGGTATGGCAGCTTTCTTTATGATGATTCGACTTTATTCCGAATCTATGTTTCGAATTGAGATTAATTATAAAAAGATTCTTATTTCTGCCAGCGTATCTGCATTTGGTTATTTGTTGGGATACTTTTTATATATAGGCGGAATGCCTTGGTATATTATTTTTATAATAGGAGAAGCTTTTGCAGTGGCTTATGCAGGGATAGCAGGTGGAGCATTTCGCACCTTCCATGGTTTGAGTGAGAATTTTTCAAAGACCATTAAGAGCGTAGCGACCTTAACTTTTTCCTATTTAATAAGTTATACTCTTATTTATTCAGATCGTATTTTAGTAGAATTTCTATTAAGTAGTGATAAGGTGGCGGTATATTATACAGCTACTACCTATGGAAAACTAGTAGCTCTAGTGATCCCTCCTATTACTTCTGTATTATTAAGTAACATTTCAAAAGGAACCATTCCTTTGAATAAACGCATAGTTAAGCTTGTGACACTTGGGTCAATTGGCGCAATTTTGGTATTCTTTGTGGTAGGAATCCCAGTATCTCGGCTTATGATATATATATTATATCCTTCTCTATATGAAGCCTCTTTACCTATTATGGACATTGGAAATTTGGCTCAAATTGTGTATTATAGCTGTAGCATTATCAATATGCTTGCCATTCGTCTTTGTGACATGAAGCTTCAGGTGAAGGTAGAGACAGCATACTCCATAGGATTTATCCTACTTGGAATAATAGGTGCATTAAACTATGGTTTAATTGGTTTTGCAGTAGGAACTCTAATTGCAAATATATTACGTTTTATTATGCTTTGGGTTCCGGTATATAATAAGGTGAAGGAGATTTAAATGACTAGAAAGATTTGGAATGATTCAAAGGGATATGTGATCATCTTTA
This sequence comes from uncultured Lachnospiraceae bacterium, assembly GCA_964475115.1. GTDB lineage: Bacteria > Bacillota > Clostridia > Lachnospirales > Lachnospiraceae > CAYYVJ01. The sequence continues at coordinate 45,936 of CAYYVJ010000004.1, read as the reverse complement.
TCATAGTTATGTTTTTTTTAGGTGGAATTACACTTTGGCTTTTTTTACAAGATCCTTATGGAAGTCAAAGAACCTTGTTTTTTCCTGATCAAGATGATTATTTTATGGACTTTTTTAATACACTGCATTATGTAGCAGACAGAAATCCTTACGTAGATGGATATGGTGGCTTAGTAAATCGCAATTATCTTCCTTTGGGCTATATGATTTTATATCCTTTTAGCCAGGTAGATGATTTTGCAAATATGTTACCTAAGGATCTGCGTATATGGCAAGGTCCAATGATTGCTTGTTTTGTTTTCTTGTTACTTTCCTTGGGTTCCTTTTTTTATTTAATGTATGAAGGGAAAAAAGGAAGAAGGGTTGAAAAGTTTTTTACAACCTTAGCCTGTGCATTATCTGGAATTATATTATATAATATTGATAGAGCAAATACCGTTATTTTATCTGCTGCTGCCTTACTTTTCTTCTTATTATTTTACAAAGATGAAAAGCCCGTATACCGTCATTTGGCTTATATGGCATTAGCAATTGCCGGAGCATTAAAGGTATATCCGGCTCTATTTGGTGTGTTGCTTTTATATGAAAAAAGAATTAAGGACGCTGCATATGCCATTTTATATGGTTTGGCTTTTGTCTTTCTACCATTTCTATTTTTTGAAGGTGGTTTTTCTAATATTACGAGTTTATTCTATAATGTAAGTTTAAATAGTGCAAAATATTATGGAGGCACCTTTAGTGTTATTTCCAATACGATATTTGAAGCGAGAGAATATTATCACATAGGATTCATGGTGGGAAATATTGTTTTACTTCTAGTTCTTTTGCTGGGTTGGGCACAGAAAAGATCATGGAAGCAGATTTTGCTTTTAACTTGTGGTCTTGTACTTACACCAGTTCATAGTGGATATTATTGTGGCTTGTATTTGTTTATTCCATTTCTTTTCTTTATAAATGAGAAAGACCATAAAATCACGGATCTGCTTTATCTTGTATTTTTTATTTTAATACTAAATCCTTTGCAATATTCTTTTTTCTTGCCAGAATCCAGTCTCCTGGTAGAAAAAATAGATAACTATATGGTAAGTAATATGGCAGTGATTTTTATTTATATTTTATTAATCTTTGAGACGTTGATACAGACTGGAAAAGTTGCTTTTGGAAGCAGGAGACAAAATGAAGAATAAAAAGAAATGGATTCGCTATATTGGAATCTTATTGGCCATGGTTATAGTATGGTTTATGGTATCTGAATTTATAGAAAACTGGCATGCAATAAAACCTTATTTGGCAAATATGAACCCCTGGGTGTTACTAGTGGCAATAGGACTTTATGCGGTAGCATTTTTGGCAACAGGATATAACTGGTCTGCTATTTTGTGGAAAATGGACTCTACTCTTTCTAAGGTGGATTACCTAGATATACACATGGTATCTGCCCTTGCTAGATATATTCCAGGTGGCATTTGGAGTATTGTGGGGAAAGCTTACCTTTGCAATCAGAAAAATGTGGATAAGAAAGCAACTACAGTTAGTATGATTTTGGAGTACGTATTTCAAATTGTTTCTAGTGGATTGTTTTTACTATTCTTTTTTCCGGTTTTACTACGTAAAGTATTAACTCCTGTAACTGGTGGACTTATATTTATTGGTTTTTTAGTAGTCATAGCCTTATTACCATGGGGAATTCGTTTTGGCAGTAAAATACTTTCTAAAATATTGAAAGAAAATAAAAATGATGTCGTATTAGAAAACAAATTTATTTATAAAGTATTAATTAAATATATGGCAGTATGGCTCTTAACAGGTCTAGGACTTATTGTATTAGTATTAGCCTTTACAGAAATAGAACGACTACAAGGAATATTTTTAGTATTGTCTTATCCCATCTCTTGGGTAGCAGGTTTTTTGAGCCCTTCACCTAATGGAATGGGAGTTAGGGAAGGTGTACTGAGCATTCTTTTAGGTGATGGTTATTCTTATGAGTTAATCCTTTTAATTACCCTTACTACTAGAATATGGACGATCTTGGGCGAAATAGTGGCATTTGTGGGGTTTAAAATAGTGTACCGATTTATGTACCAGGTACACTTACGAAAACCTTACGACGATGTAAGAAAAAAGAAAGTGTACCTGGTACACAATGCCCTTTTTATAACTAGCAAGAATTTGGATTATCTTCGTAATACTCAAGAAATTGAATTTTTAAAGGAAGAATACGATAATGTTACTATCATTGGTTCTTATTCCAAGAGTTATCCGAAACGATTGATGCATGTTTACATAAGATTATTGCTTACTTCGATGAAAAAATTTGATATGATATTTGTGGGATTTTCTCCTCAACTTATACTACCTTTTTTTAAGTGGAAGTTTAAGGGAAAACCCATTACCATTGATTTTTTTATTTCCTTGTATGATACCCTTATATTTGATAGAAGGAAGTTTAAGCAGGATTCATTTATTGCAAAGAGTTTAAAGAAACTGGATATGGTGACTCTAAAAGCTGCTGACAGGGTGATTGCGGATACGAAAGCTCATGGAAAGTACTTTGTAGAAGAGCTAGGTTTAGACGAGAAACTTCTGCAGGTCATGTATTTGAAGGCAGATACTAGCATTTATACACCACGGAAAGTGGAAAAGCCAAAGGAGATGAAAGACAAGTTTGTTGTTCTCTATTTCGGTAGTGTGCTTCCTTTACAAGGAGTGGATATTGTGCTAGAATCAGCAGGGATTTTGAAATCAGAAAAGGACACTTATTTTTATATAATAGGTCCCATAAAAGAGACTTACCAAAAGCCTGAAAGTCAGTATATTTCTTATATAAACTGGTTGTCACAAGAAGAGCTAGCAGACTATATTGGTTTTTCTGATTTATGTTTAGCTGGACATTTTAACAAAAGCATTAAAAAGGCAAAAAGAACCATTCCAGGGAAGGCTTATATCTATGAAGCCATGAAGAAACCCATGATTCTCGGAGATAATCCTGCTAATAGAGAACTTTATGCGGAAGATCAAGAAGGAATCTATTTTGTGGAAATGGGGAATTCAAAGGCCCTAGCCGATGAAATTCTTAAGATAAAGGAGAGTACCTATGAAACTAATTATTCAAATACCGTGTTATAATGAGGAGGAAACTCTTACGATTGCGTTAAATGACTTACCAAAACATATTGAAGGTATTGATTCCATAGAGTACCTTATAATTAATGATGGAAGTAAGGATAAAACTGTAGAAGTGGCAAAAGAGTGGGGTGTTCACCATATTGTTTCATTTAGGAGAAATAAAGGTTTAGCACATGGATTTATGGCAGGAATCGATGCTTGTCTAAGAAATGGAGCAGACATTATTGTAAATACGGATGCCGATAATCAATATGTAGGAGCAGACATTGAAAAGCTTGTTCGTCCAATTATAGATGGAAAAACAGATATTGTTATAGGAGAAAGACCGATTGATAATACAGAACACTTTTCTCCATTAAAAAAGAAATTACAACACTTGGGAAGTTATGTAGTGCGAGTTGCCTCTAATACAAATATTCCAGACGCTCCGAGCGGATTTCGTGCATATAGCAGAGATGCAGCTATGCGCTTGAATGTAGTAAATGAATATACTTATACGTTAGAAACGATTGTACAAGCGGGAAGAAGTAAGATTGCTATGACTTCTGTACCAATAGGTACGAATCCTGAACTTAGAAAGTCTAGATTATTTAATAGTATGTTTGGTTACGTAAAAAAATCTATGGTGACAATCTTACGTGCCTTTATGATGTACAAGCCATTACAATTTTTTACAATAGTAGGATCTTGCGTGTTTTTATTTGGTGCTGCTATTGGGGTTCGTTTCCTAATCTATTTTATTATGGGAGAAGGCAATGGCCACGTACAATCTTTGATTTTAGCGAGCACATTATTGTTGCTTGGATTCCAAACGATTATAGTAGGGTTTCAAGCTGATATTATAGCAGCAAATAGAAAAATATTGGAGGATATCCAGTTCCGCGTTAGAAAAATGGATTATGAAAATGACAAAAAAGAGAATTAAAGACTTTTTGCAGGAAAATTGGTATTTCTTGCTCGGGATTTTATTTATGACTGCCTTCGTATATGAAAAGGCACTAGTAGATGAAATGCGTTTATCCTATTCAAATTTAATATATACGATGGCACCATGGAGTTCACTACAAGTACCAATTGCTGGACCGCTTTTATCAGATGTAATTGATAATCTCATACCAACTATAAATTCTACCCTAAAAGGTCCTGGTTTTTATAATTTTTGGAATGGGAGTGTAGGTCTTGGAGCTCCCGAGGATATTTCAATGATTTTATATCCTCTTTATTACATCTATTTATTACCCTCTGAGATTGCTACTTTTGTTAAATCTTATGGGGAATTTATGATTGCATTTTTCTCTATGTATTTTCTTTTAAGGGAATTTAAGACAAAAAAAATACCTGCTGCAGTGTCTGGATTGATTTATACCTTTAGTTCATCCTTAGTAACTTGGCACGGTTGGCCTCATAGTGATGTGGCTATGTTTGCGCCTTTTTGTTTTCTTTTAATGAATCGACTTATTAAAGAAATAAAAATAAAATATGCAATTTATTTTACAATTGTTCTTTATCTCATGTTAGTAGCAGGAATGCCTACTTTTGCAGCCTATTTTATGTATCTTTTAGGAGCTTTTGTAGTAGTAAAAACCTTAGTTACTCACTGGAATAAAGAGTTAGCCAAAGAATCATTAAAAAAGATAGGTCTTATCTTTACTTTATTTGGATTAGGAGTTGTTTTTGCTGCTTTATTAAGTTTCCCTTATACGGCACAGCTTTTATTGTCTGTTGGTGGGAATGGGTATGCAAGCTCTAGAGCGATACAGGCAAGAGAAGTTTTGGAATTAGATTTCTTAAGCTCTGTTTTGTATCCTTATTTACAGTCAAATGCCAGTAGACATTTTAATGAATCAACAATTTATGTTGGTGCGATTGGGATTATAATGCTTTTATTTACTGGAATCGGTTATAAAGAAAAAAAGAATATACACTTTTGGGCAATAGCCTGGATTATAGTGGTAACTCTTATTTTTACCCATGGACTAGACTTTATTTTTGTACGCTTACCAGCTGTAAATACTTCGATTAAGTTTCGTATCATTGTGCTACTTAATTTTATAACAGCTGTTTTGGCTGGTTTAAATTTAGATCATATCATGAGGCACCGAAAATATTATGCCAAGAAAAAGTATTATTTCCTCATTATCATGGCACTTAGTATTGGGATATGGAGGGTTTTATCTAAGGATTACATAAACATTGGAGGCTTATCTTCAAATAATACAACTGTCGTAGTAAGAACCGTATTTGTGACGATGGTTTCTTCTGTTGCATTACTATATGCCTATATAAAGACAGGTCGAAAATCTATTCTTGGATTATTATGTATTCTAGCAATGCTAGACCTAGGTGGATTTGCAAAAGAATATCTACCTTGGGTGGATAATAAGGCAGCAGATATACCAGAGCCTACAGACACCATTGAGTTTCTACAAGAAAATACCCAAGATGGAGAGAGAATTACAGCGATAGGAAGTTGGGTTCTTTTCCCAAATACAAACACTTTTTATGGCTTAAAGGACACACGGTCCCATAATTTTGTTAACACCAATTATGATTTATGGAGATATTTTACGAGATTGGATACCTGGTATTATACAACCTCCACTCGTACGGCTATCTGGGAAATAGAAAATTATAATCTCTTAAAATATTTAGGAGTAAAATATATTGCTTCTACATCAGAATATAAAACGAAAGCCTATATTGATGATTCAGTGATTAAAGAAGCAGCAGGCTATATAACAAATGAAACTCCTCTTAGTCAAGTGTTTACTATATATGAGGAAGGATTTAGAGGGGTTAGAGCACTTCTTGCTACCTATGGAAGAACGTTTGAATCAGATGATACACTTACCCTTAGCCTAGTAGATAAAGCTTCAAATGAACTGCTTGCAGAGGAAACCTGGCTTTTATCTAATGTGAAAGATAATAGTTTTGTTACCTTATCCTTTCCCGAGATCATTCATTCTTCAGATAAAAGATATGAGCTAATCATCACTACTACTGTAGATAGAGACAACGCTATAACAGCCTGGAAGTCTACAAGTGATATTTATGAAGGTCCTATTTTCCTAGGTGAAGAGAAGCTTGAAGGTGATTTAGTAATCGAAGCATTCTTTGAAAGTCCTGATGTAGACTCAGTATTTTCTGGAAAAGATGGATTATTTGTAAATGAGTTAAATGAATATTCCGATCGTTTCCAGCTGATTGAAACAGTATATATAGGCGAAACCGAAAACAACGTTTTGGGTTGGATGGAAACTTGTGAATATTATCATAATACGTTCATGATGGAAGAAAAAGTCTTTTCTGGAACAGAAGCAGAGAATGCTCTTGCTTATAAAACAAAAGTTTTAGAATCAGATATTGATATAAATCCTGATTATAGAGAAGTTTTATTTAGTCCTATAAATGAAAATGAGAAGATTACTTTATTAAAAGATACAGACGATTTGATTGAAATAGAAGTAAGTGTTACCGAACCTAGATTTGTTTTATTTAATGAATATTATACAGAGGATTGGAAGGTCTACATTGATGGAGAAGAAGCAGAACTCTTAAAAGGAAACTTTTTAATGAGAGGAGTATTTGTAGAGAAACCAGGAATACATGTGATTACTTACAAATATGAACCTACTGCAGTCTATCAACTAATCTATATTGCATTAGGAACCGCAGCAGTATTTATAGTAGTTATACTATGCCGTAAGAAATTACAGAACCTTATCGATGGGGCAGTGAAGGGGGATACAAAATGAAGATAGCAGTAGCTGGTACAGGCTATGTAGGTTTGGTGACAGGTGTTTGCCTAGCAGAACATGGACATTTTGTCACTTGTGTAGATGTTGATACCCATAAAGTGGAACAGATGAAGAAGGGGATTTCACCTATCTATGAACCAGGTTTGGACGAGTTGATGAGTAAAAATATGGAGAGACTTATCTTTACGACAGACTATGAATCTGCATATAAAGACGCAGAAGTGATTTTCATTGGGGTAGGTACACCTGAGAAGAAAGATGGTTCTGCAAACCTTTCTTATGTATATACAGTAGCAGAGCAAATTGCATCTGCGATTGAAAAAGAATGTGTCATAGTAATTAAGTCAACGGTTCCTATTGGAACGAACGATAAAATTGAGGCTTTTATTTTAGAAAACCTAAAAAATGATGTGAAGGTTCACATTGCATCAAATCCCGAGTTTTTAGCTCAAGGGACAGCAGTTAGAGATACTCTTCACGGAGATCGAATTGTAATTGGTGTTGAAAGTGAATATGCAGGAAATATACTACAAGAGGTTTATAAAGATTTTGAAATGCCAAAAGTAATGACCAACCGAAAAAGTGCTGAGATGATAAAATATGCTTCCAATGACTTTCTTGCTCTTAAAATTTCATATATTAATGAAATCGCTAATTTATGTGAGATAGTAGGAGCAGATATTACCCATGTTACAAAAGGAATGGGTTATGATAAACGGATTGGAAATCAATTTTTAAATGCAGGAATTGGATATGGTGGTTCTTGCTTTCCTAAGGACACTAAGGCTCTTCATTGGTTAGCTAGTTTTAATGATAATGAATTAAAGACAATCAAGGCCACAATAGAAGTAAACGAGAATCAAAAGTATAAACTAATTAAAAAGGCACATAAATATTTTGATAATTTCAAAAGCTTGACAGTTGCTGTCTTAGGGCTTACCTTTAAACCAGGTACAGATGATTTAAGAGAAGCTCCTTCTTTAGTGAATATACCAATCTTACTAGATGATGGATGTAAGGTAAAAGCGTGGGATCCAGTAGGGGTGGAGAATTATAAAAAGATATATCCCAATGAAATTACGTATTGTGATTCGATAGAAGATACAATAAAAGATGCAGATCTTTGTCTTATCTTTACAGAATGGGAACAGATAAAAGCATTTGATGTGAATAAGTATGAACAGTTAATGAAATCACCTATTGTTATTGATGGAAGAAATTGTTATGAGTTGTCCTCTTTTGCAGATACCGAGATCCTCTACACTAGTATAGGAAGGCCAACTGTATTTCCACGAAAAAAGTAGTTTACAATTTATAAAGGAGCACCTAAAATGGAAGTAACCGTAATCGTTCCAAATTATAACGGAATGAAGTTTATAGATACCTGCTTGGCAGCATTAGAGAAGCAGTCTATAAAGGATTTTAAAACTCTTGTTATTGATAATGGATCTAGTGATGGTAGTATAGAATTTATAAGAAATAAATATCCTGAGGTTCATTTGCTAGAACGTGGTGAAAATTATGGATTTTCCAATGCAGTTAATACTGGGATTCAAATGTCAGATACTCCTTATGTGATTTTACTAAATAATGATACCCAAGTGGAAGAATTTTTTGTAGAAGAACTAGTAAAGGCTATAAATAGGAATCCAAAATATTTCTCTTGTAGCAGTAAGATGCTTAATTTTTCAGAAAGGCATTTATTAGACGATGCAGGAGATTTGTATACAGTAATCGGTTGGCAGTTTCAAAGAGGAGTAGGTAGGTTAGAAACAGGATACAAGAAACCCAAAAAGGTGTTTTCTGCCTGTGCAGGTGCAGCAATTTATAGACGAGAGGTATTTGAGAAAATAGGCTACTTTGATGAAGGTCATTTTGCTTATTTAGAGGATATTGATGTAGGCTATCGTGCCAGGATAAATGGTTATGAGAATACGTTTTGCCCAAGTGCAAGAGTTTATCATGTGGGTAGTGGAACGAGTGGTTCAAAATATAACGAGTTTAAGGTGAAGCTTTCTGCAAGAAACAGTGTTTATTTAAATTATAAGAATATGCCAATCTTACAACTTATAGTAAATGCTGTGCCTTTAATAATAGGCTATTTTGTAAAATGGCTATTCTTTATACGTATTGGTTTTGGCAAGACATATATAAACGGACTAAAAGAAGGTATGACTAGCTTGTCTAATTGTAAGAAGGTTACTTTTAGATGGAAAAACCTTAAACACTATTTTAAGATTGAGTTGGAGCTTATTGGCAATACTTTTATATATCTATATGAATTTATTATGAGAAAATTAATGAAATAGGGTGAGATAAGTGATAAAAGATAATCAAAAATATTTGAATAGGTTTCATATATTTTTAGATGCCTGCATTATTGCGGTGTCTTATGCTCTTGCGTATTATATTAGACTTGAGTCCAACTTGTTTCCAGATGCAGGTAGGCTGACTACATTAACTTATTTTATACCCTTAATACCAATTATTCTTTTCTACCTGGTATTGAACTCTATATTTCATTTGTATACGCCAAAGAGAGTACAAGGGCGACGAGTTGAGTTTGCAAATATTTTTAAAGCAAATACCCTTGGACTTTTTGTGTTTATTGGAGTATTATATATTATTGATTTAACTGATTTTTCTAGACAGATGATATTCATCTTTTATGGTATTAATATATTTCTACAAACATTATATAGAAATATTATCCGCTATATACTACGATCTTTTCGTGAAAAGGGATATAATTTAAAGCATATACTCCTAGTAGGCTATAGCCGTGCGGCAGAGGCTTACATAGATCGAATTTTGGCAAATCCTCAATGGGGATATGTGATTCGTGGAATCTTAGATGATAATGTAGAACGAGGAACTAATTATAAAGGAATTAGTGTTTTAGGAAATGTGGACAATCTCTTTATTATTCTTCCACAAAATAGACTAGATGAAATAGCAATTACATTAAGCCTTAATGATTATAGCAAACTTGAATATATTGTAAATTTGTGTGAAAAATCTGGTGTTCATACAAAATTTATTCCGGATTATAATCATATGATTCCTACGAAACCTTACACAGAGGACTTGTTAGGGCTCCCCGTAGTGAATATACGCCATGTACCACTTACAAATACGATAAATATGGTTATGAAAAGAATAATCGATATGTTTGGTGCAGTGGCTGCTTTGATATTATTTTCTCCAGTGATGCTTATCACAGCCATAGGAATAAAGATATCATCTCCAGGACCGATTTTCTATAGCCAAGAACGAGTGGGTATTCATAACAGGCCCTTTAAGATGTATAAGTTTCGTTCTATGCAAATTCAAGAAGAACATGTTGAGAAGAGTCAATGGACAAAGAAAAATGATTCTAGAGTTACATCGATTGGAAAATTAATTCGAAGTACAAGCATTGATGAATTACCACAACTTTATAATGTGTTAAAAGGAGATATGAGCTTAGTAGGACCGAGACCAGAGAGACCTTTTTATGTAGAAAAATTCAAAGAAGAAATACCGCGTTATATGGTAAAACATCAAGTAAGACCTGGCATGACTGGTTGGGCACAGATTAATGGATTAAGAGGGGATACTTCCATACGAAAAAGAATCGAATATGATTTATATTATATAGAGAATTGGACAGTAGGGATGGATTTTAAGATTTTATTTTTAACAGTATTTAGAGGATTTATTAACAAGAATGCATACTAGAGGAAATTGAAAGGATAATCATGAAAGAAAGAAGTTCAAAACAAGAGATAAATCAAAAGGCCCTACGTAAGGCTAAAAGAAGAAAAAGAAGAGCAGCATTACTGGGGTTAGAATTAGTATTATTAATCGTTCTTGCTGCAGGAGTGTATGTTTTATTGAAATATGAGAAGCTTGGTACTCAGAAGATTGAAAATGAGAACATTATAATAAATGAGAATGTAAATGAAACGATGAAAGAATACACAAACATAGCATTGTTTGGTATTGACTCAAGGGATGAATCACTAGACTCTGGAAATCGTAGTGATACAATGATGATAGCAAGTATTAATAACAAGACAAAAGAGGTTCGACTTGTATCCGTATATCGAGATACTTATCTTTTGATTCCAAAAGAAGATGCAGATTACAATAAAGCAAATCTAGCTTATTTTTATGGTGGCCAAGAAGGTGCAATAAATTTGTTTAATATGAATTTCGATTTAGATATCACGGACTATGTTTCAGTTAACTTTACTGCCTTAATAGATACGATAGATTTGTTAGGTGGAATTGATTTAGAGATTACAGAGATTGAAAGAGAATATATAAATGGATATATGACTGAAACAAGTAAGATTACTGGGAAGAAAATAACTCCTCTTAATAAAAATGGAATGGTTCATCTAGATGGTCTTCAAGCCACAGCGTATTGTCGTATTAGACAGACGAAAGGTGACGATTATAAGAGAACAGAAAGACAGAGACTTGTAATTAGCTTGATTGCAGAAAAAGCTAAAAAGGCTGATATATTTACTTTAAATAAAATAATTGATGAAGTATTTCCTAATATTTCAACAAGCCTTGACATGGCAGAACTCTTTGACTTGGCAAAAGATATAGCGAAATACGAATTAGGTGAGACCGCAGGATTTCCTTTTGAAAAAGAAGGAAAAGATCTAGGCAAAAAAGGTTCTTGCGTTATACCGATTGATTTAGAAAAGAATGTAGTTGCACTTCATGAGTTTCTATTTTCAACAGAGGCTTATACTGCATCGAGTACGGTAATCACCATTAGTGATGCGATAAAAGCAAATACTGGAGTAAAATAAATAAAGGAGAAAATTCCATTTGGAATTTTCTCCTTTTCTTAATTGTGTGTTCTTTTATTCAACTCTTGTTACGATACTTTCTAATACCTGAATCTCACCAGTATTGAATTCGACCTTCAGCTCTGAGGTTAGATATTTGCCCCCATCTTTCACGCTATGGGATTCATCTGAAAATGTTCTATAGACATAGCGAGTAGCTGTATTTTCTATCTCCACAGTTGTTCCATCAGAAAGATGAATAACTGCATTTGGAATACTATTATTTGAAGTAGTATTTTGTTTGGAAGTAGAAGTGGTAGTAGTTGTAGTTGCTGCTGTGCTTGTTTTTGTTGTAGTTGTTTCTGAATTGTTTGATTGTGAAGCAGTTGTTTCAGGAATAGTTGCTTCAGGAGTGGACACCGTTTCTTCCTGGGCATTATTTGCAGTAGTAACTTCTTCAATAACTACAGTGGGAAGATCTTCGTCTGCGTCTAAAGCATCTACTATCGTCACGGATATTTGCTTGGTAATCATTCCATTCGCGTAATCCACCATATAAATAGCGGAATAGGTTCCAAGAGTGGTATTATCTACAGAAGATGAGCTTATAGTAATATTATAATAATCATCTGATGTTGCATTTACAATCTTAAGATTATCCCTATAGTCAATTTCTTTGCCAATTTCAGAGACAATATCTGAAGCAAGAATAACTGGAAGTTTATTTGATAATGGAGGTGGAGTAGTTTCTGTTTCCTTTGAAGTCTTATTAGAACTACAAGATGTAAAAGTTAAAATCAATATTAAACTTACAAATAAAAGTAATCTTTTTTTAGTAATTATCATTTGTATAAATCCCTTCATTTAAAAAATATCTTTTTTTATACCTTAGTCATTATAAGATAATAGTTGAATGCTGTCAATTTACAACTTGTAAAAAATTCACAGCCTATAAAATGGCTTTAAAAGATTTCAAATTTTATTAATAGAATAAACACAATTCTTACACATTTCATTAGTAGAATAAGCATAACAAATAAATAAGACATTAAATATATTAGGTTAATAGAGAAAGGGGCTTTCTATATGTATAATAATGAAAACAATAACGAAGATAATTTCCAAGATAATAATCAAGAAAATTTTAATCAATATGAAACTAATGAATATACTCCAGTATATTCTAGTGTATCCGTAGAACCAGAGAAGAAGAAAAAAGGTGGATTCGGTAAAAAAATTAAATTTATGATGAAAGGAATAGCTTTTGGTATTTTTGCAGGAGTAGCCTTTGTCGGTGTAACTTACGGGGCTGGAAAAATCAATCCAGATTTGAAAGTGATTCAAAAGGAACAAGAAACAGAAAAACAAGTGGCAGTAACAGCTAGTATAAATAATTCGCAAACGGGATCAACTATAGTTACAGATGTTTCTGATGTGGTAGACGAGGTTATGCCTTCTATCGTATCCGTAGTTAGTACAGTAAGCAGTAATATTAATTATGGACCATTTTCTTTAGGAACACAAGAATATGATGCCAGTGGTTCTGGAATTATTATAGGACAAAATGACACAGAATTATTAATAGCAACGAACAATCACGTAGTGGAAGGAAGTAAAGCTATTAGCGTTACTTTTATAGATGAAGTATCTGTGGAAGCTGTTATAAAAGGTACAGAGTCTTCAGAAGATTTAGCAGTAATTGCAGTTCCTCTGGAAAACATCTCAGCTGAGACGTTTGCTCAAATCAAGATTGCTTCTTTAGGAGATTCTGATGAACTTAAGGTTGGAGAAGGAGCTATTGCCATTGGAAATGCTTTGGGTTATGGCCAGTCGGTAACAACAGGTGTAATTAGTGCTTTAAATAGAGAAGTATCCGTAGGCAATTTAACTTTAAATATGATCCAAACAGATGCTGCTATTAATCAAGGAAATTCTGGTGGCGCACTTCTTAATTTGCAAGGTGAGGTAATTGGTATTAACTCCGCTAAATACTCTGCCACTGGCGTAGAAAGTATGGGATATGCAATTCCAATTTCTTCTGCTATGGAAATTATAAATGAACTTATGAATCGTCAAACCAGAACTCTTGTAGATGCTGCAAGTCAAGCATACCTTGGTATCGCTGGTGTAAGTATAACAGAACAAGATGCGGTTAATTTTGGAGCACCTACAGGTGCTATTATCCAACAGATTTTAGAAGATGGGCCAGCGGAAAAAGCAGGACTAAAAAAGTATGATATTATAACAAAATTTGATGGGAAGACGATATCTAGTTTTGAGGACTTAAAGGCAGAATTGCAATATTATGAAGCAGGCGAAACGGTAACAATTGTTGTTTCTTATATTGAAGACCATGAATATGTTGATAGAGAAGTTTCAATCACTCTTGGTGCAGCCTCAGATTACAAGTAGAATTCTCTATATGTTTATCGGGATTTTAGGAAGTTAAGAAATAGTTTACTTGTAGACAAGTCTTAACTAAGCTATAATTATGATAGAAACATACGGTAAGTATACTATTTGAGGTGAATAAATGTTAGAAAAAGATGACGATCAAAAAGACAAAGTAGAAGAAATAGAAGACGATACACATGACGATAAATATGAAAAGGTATGTTATATGTGCAGGCGACCTGAAAGCAAAGCGGGTTCTATGGTGAGCATGCCAGGAAACATTGATGTTTGCGTTCATTGTATGCAAAAAACCTTTGATTCCATTCAAGGGAGTGGAATCAACTATAATGATATAATGAAAATGCAAAATCTTAATTTAACAGATATAGCAGATTTAAAGAAAGATATTCCACAGAAGCAAAAATTGAAAAAAAAGAAGCCAGTAGAAAATAAAGAGGAAAAGGCAGAATTTGATATTAAATCAATTCCTGCTCCTCATAAGATCAAAGAAAAGTTAGATGATTTTATCATAGGACAAGAGCATGCGAAGAAAGTTATTTCAGTCGCTGTATATAACCATTATAAAAGAGTGGAAGGAAATAGAGATGATGGTATAGAAATAGAAAAGTCCAACATGCTTATGATCGGACCTACAGGAAGTGGAAAAACTTTCTTGGTAAAAACTCTTGCTAGGCTTTTGGATGTTCCATTGGCGATTACAGATGCTACTTCATTAACAGAAGCGGGTTATATAGGTGATGATATTGAAAGTGTTGTATCTAAACTTTTGGCAGCTGCAGACAATGATGTAGAAAAGGCTGAGCGTGGAATTATCTTTATCGATGAAATTGATAAAATTGCAAAGAAACAAAATGTCCATAACCGAGATGTAAGTGGAGAATCGGTACAACAGGGAATGCTTAAACTATTAGAAGGTAGTGAGATCGAGGTTCCTGTGGGTGCAAATAGTAAAAATGCTATGGTTCCATTAGCCACTGTTAATACAAGTAACATTTTATTTATCTGTGGTGGTGCTTTCCCAGGACTAGAAGATGTTATAAAAGAACGTTTAAGTAAACAAACATCTATGGGATTTAGTGGAGAATTAAAAGATAAATATAGTGAAGATGCAAACATATTGGGTAAGGTAGCAATAGAGGATTTGAGAAAATTTGGGATGATTCCAGAATTTTTAGGAAGGCTTCCTATTGTGTATACTTTAGAAGGACTTACCAAAGAAATGTTAGTGCGTGTACTAAAAGAACCAAGAAATGCTATTTTAAAACAGTATGAAAAACTTCTAGCTTTAGATGAGGTTCAGCTCGTATTTGATGATGGTGCCCTAGAAGCGATTGCAGAAAACGCATTGGAGAAAAAAACAGGTGCTAGAGCTCTTAGATCAATTATAGAAGAATTTATGCTAGATATCATGTATGAAGTACCAAAAGATGATAACATAGGTCGAGTAACGGTGACCAAAGAATATATTGAACATAAAGGTGGTCCTCTTATAGAGATGAGAGGTTATATGCCTTTACAACAGACCAATTAAAAAAAGGCTTTTATCCAATTAAACTTAGCTTTAATGTGGATAAAGGCCTTTCTAATAAGATTGCGATAAATTACTATTTTGATACTTTTCAGAAAAAGTAACATCTTCTCCGAACCATTCTGGTGGAATAAAGCTATTAGCAGTCTCTTCATCTGGAAATTCTACTTCTGCAAGAACAAGTCCATCTAAATCACCTTCAAAAATATCTAATTCAATTTTTAAATTAGATTCTATCGGTATAAGATAACGTTTTTTTCGAATCATTCTACCGTCTGCTTTTTTATATAAATGATCATAAGCTTCTTTCGTAAGAGGGAGATTATGTTCTTCCCGAATAAGGAAGCCTTTCGATTTATAGGTTAAATAGTAGTCATCATTTTCCATACGAATTCGGACAACAGGTTCTCTACAAAGGTATCCTTGTTCAATTTGTAGGTGTTTATAACAGCTTAAATCAGTTGGTAACTTTTCTATTAAATATTTGCGTTCAATTTCCATAAAAAATCAGCTCCTTTTGTTAAAATAAGTATATAATAGAAAATACAAAAAAGAAAGTGTAAAAGAACCATTTGCATAGGGAATAAGTTACTGCTATACTAAGGTAAAAGTGTGAAAGATAAATCTTTCATACGGCAATTTGTGATTGTAATAAGTACAATGCACGCAAAGTTGCCTTTTTTTGAATAGTGATAGCACACTAGAATGGAGGTCATATGAATCGAGTATATGCTTTTTTAGCAGACGGATTTGAAGAGGTAGAGTGCTTAGCAGTTGTAGATTTGCTACGAAGAGCAAACATAGAGACCAGCCTCGTATCGATAACAGGTAAATTAGAGGTGACTGGTGCACATAATATAATTGTAAAAGCAGACAAACTATTTGAGGAAATTGACTATAAGGAAGCGGAAGTATTGTTTCTTCCAGGTGGAATGCCAGGAACAAAGACACTTTCTGAACATGAAGGACTTAAGGAAGCACTGCTTTATTTTCATGAAAAAAATAAAAGAATTGCAGCTATTTGCGCTGCCCCAAGTGTACTAGGTCAGCTAAATATTTTAAAAGGAAAAAAGGCAACTGTATTTCCAGGCTTTGAAGAAATGTTGCTTGGAGCTGAAGTGGTGGGAGATAGTGTAATAGTAGACGGAAATATAGTGACAGGTAAAGGTATGGGAGTTGCTATAGAATTTGGCTTGGAACTAATCAAGCTTCTAATGGAGGAGAAGACAGCATTAGAGATAAGAGAATCCATACAATATAATCATTCATAAGAGGTAGAACATGAGAAAGAAAACGTTACGTTTCTGGGCAGCATTTTATATAGGTAAGCTTGCCAGAAGAGTATTAAAGATAATGGGAAGAAAGGCTACTACATTTCCAGGAAGACTTGCAACGAAAATATGCCCTGATTTCTTAGGTAGGATAAACAAACCGGATACAATTGTTGCTGTAACAGGAACCAATGGTAAGACTACAGTCTGCAATCTACTAGTCGATATTTTAAATGATAATGGATACAGTGTATTGGATAATCGAACAGGTTCAAATTTATCTTCTGGAATTGCCAGTTCCCTTTTGGCAGGAAGTAAATTAAGCGGTAAGGCAAAAAACAAAATAGCAATTTTTGAGATAGATGAACGTTATGGTAGGTTTATTTATCCTTTTGTAATACCCAATTATGTAGTGTGTACGAACTTGTTCAGAGATTCCATTAAACGAAATGCACATGCTGAATTTATTGCTGATATTGTGACGAATAGTATACCAAAAGAATCTAAGCTTATATTAAATGGGGATGATTTAATTAGTAGTAATTTGGCGCCTGAAAATGAGCGAGTATATTTTAGTATTGATAGGCTTGAGACGGATTTAGATGAATCAACCTATATTATAAACGATATTCGAATCTGCCCTAAGTGTAATTCAATGTTAGAATACGACTATGTTCGCCATCATCATATTGGACATGCTCACTGTCCAAATTGTGAGTTTGCTTCTCCAGAAAGTGATTATGTGGCAAAATTGAATTTAGCTGAAAAGACAATGGTTATAGAAGAAAAAGAAGAGTCCATAGAATATGGCTTAATTAGTGATAGTATTTTTAATATTAATAATCAAGTGACTGCGATTGCTGTTTTGCGTCAATTAGGTCTTGAAGGTGAAAAAATAAAAAAATCTTTAGACCATTTAAAAATCGTAGAAACTAGATATTCTCATGAAATCGTAGAGGGAATTGAAGTAATTACTCATATGGCAAAGGAAAGAAATCCGATTGCTTGTTCTTGTGTGTTTGACTATTTAAACAAATTGTCTGGAACGAAAGAGATAATTCTTTTATTAGATGATATTTTTGATAGGAAAGAGTCTTCTGAGAATATTACATGGTATTATGATGCTGATTTTGAGTTTTTAAATTCTGAAAATATTCTTAGACTTATTATAGGTGGAGTTAGGGCTAAAGATTATAGGTTGCGACTTCTTATAGCAGGTGTGCCCGATGAAAAAATCATATGTGTAGAAGAAGAAGTTGATACACCAGAATTTTTGGAGCTTGAAAACACGGAAAAGGTTATTGTCCTTCATGAAGTTTATGCCATTACCGAAGCTATGAAAATAAAAGACAAAGCTGTAGAGATCATTAGCAGGAGGAAGCAAAAAAATGAAAATTGAAGTTTTATTTCCTGAAATTGCTGGACTTTATGGAGATTTGGCAAATGTAAAATATTTAGAACAGTGCTTAAATGATGTGGAAATTGTATATACTAATCTCGATAAAGAACCTGCTTTTATATCGGAAGAAATATCTATGATTTACATGGGTGGAATGACAGAAAAAAAACAAGAAATTGTTATAGAAAAATTGATGCCTTATAAAGAAGCAATTATTGATCAAATTGAAAAAAATACTGTTTTTTTAATGACTGGGAATGCACTTGAAATATTCGGCTCTTATATTGAGAGAGATGATAAAAGCCAGATAGAAGCTCTTGGAATTTTTCCTACTTATGCAAAAAGAGAAATGTTTAATAGGTATGATTCTTTAGTATTAGGTGAATTTGAAGGGATAAAGATGGTGGGATTTAAAAGTCAATTTAGTCATTCTTATGGTGAAAATAGGGAAGAATATTTTTACAAGGTCATAAGAGGCGCTGGGCTAAATAAAGATTCTGATTTAGAAGGCATTCGTCGAAATAATTTTTTTGCAACTTATACTTTAGGTCCTTTGCTAGTATTAAATCCATATTTCACTAAATATCTTCTGAAATTATTAGGACTGGAAAAAACAACACTAGCTTTTGAAGAAGCGAATATAGATGCTTACGAAACCAGGCTTGCTGAGTTCGAAAAAGAAACAATTAAATTTTCATATTAATTTTAAATGATATAAGTTTTAAACCATAACTTGCCATAATATTTTCAGCCATTTTGCTAACAATAGTATTAAGATAAGTGATGAAACAAATTGCTTATCCTTGAAAATAGATAAAATATTGAACTAATCACGGAGGTGAAATGCAATGGCAAGTAATAAATCAGGCTCTAATAGAGTAGAAGTTCCTCAAGCGAAAGAAGCAATGGATAGATTCAAGATGGAAGTTGCATCAGAACTTGGAGTACCTTTAAAGCAAGGTTATAATGGAGATTTGACTTCAGCTCAAGCGGGTTCTATTGGTGGCGAAATGGTTCGTAAAATGATCCAACGTCAAGAAGAACAGATGAGTTCAGGCGGAACAGTTTAATCTATTAAGAAAAAAGTAAAAAAGTAAAAAGTAAAAGAAAAAATGTAAGAAAAAGAAAGAGAGTATTTTTTATACTTTCTTTCTTTTTTTTTTCGATTTTGGTTATGGTTATTACATAAATAAACTAGCATTTATCAATACTCTATGATATAATTACCTAATGCCAAAATTAAGGAGGAAATAATTAAATGAGTTTACAGGTGGAAAATTTAGAGAAAAATATGGTAAAGCTTACAATAGAAACATCAGCAGAAGAACTTGATAAAGCTATTCAAGGAGCATACTTAAAAAATAGAGGTCAGATTAGTGTTCCAGGATTTAGAAAAGGAAAAGTTCCTCGCCAAATGATTGAAAAAATGTATGGTGCAAGCATTTTTTATGAAGATGCAGCAAATGCCATTATTCCAGATGCTTATGAGAAAGCAGCAGAAGAAAGTGGTTTGGAAATCGTGTCCCAGCCTAAAATCGATGTAACACAGTTGGAAAAAGGAAAAGCTTTTATCTTTACAGCTGAAGTAGCTATTAAACCAGAAGTAACACTTGGTGAATATAAGGGTATTGAAGTAGAGAAATCTGTAGTAGAAGCTACTGAAGAAGAAGTTCTTGCAGAACTTGACAAAGCAAGAGAACAAAATTCAAGAATGGTAACAGTAGAAGATAGAGCAGTTGAAAAAGATGACCAAGCCATCATTAATTATGAAGGATTTGTAGATGGAGTTGCTTTTGAAGGTGGAAAAGATGAGAACCATGCTTTAACAATTGGTTCAGGTCAATTTATTCCTGGATTTGAGGAACAATTAATTGGAGTAAAAGCTGGAGAAGAAGTAGACGTGAATGTGACTTTCCCAGAAGAATACCATGCACCTGATTTGGCAGGAAAAGAAGCAGTATTTAAAGTTACTGTAAATGAAATAAAGAAAAAAGAACTTCCAGAGCTAGATGATGAATTTGCAGAAGATGTTTCAGATTTTGATACATTAGCTGAATATAAAGATGATATTAAGGCTAAGATTATTGAGAGAAAAGAAAAAGAAACTGCTACAGAAAAAGAAAATAAAATTATTGATAAAATTGTTGAAAATGCTAAGATGGAAATCCCAGAAGCGATGATTGAGACACAGACAAGACAAATTGCTGATGACTTTGCGCATAGACTAGAACACCAAGGACTTACATTGGAACAATATTTCCAATTTACAGGATTGACAGCAGAAAAATATATTGAAGATATGAAACCTCAAGCAGTAAAACGTATTGAAACTAGATTAGTATTAGAAGCAATTGCAAAAGCTGAAGACATTCAAGTATCAGACGAAGAGATTGAAACCGAATTAAGTAATATGGCAGCAGCTTACCAAATGGAAGTTGCACAGATTAAAGAATTCATGGGGGAAAATGAAAAGAAACAGATGAAGCAAGACATTGCTGTTCAAAAAGCAGTGGATTTGGTTGCCAAGGAGGCAAAGGAGGTATAATTATATGAGTTTAATTCCATATGTAGTAGAGCAGACAAGCAGAGGAGAAAGATCCTATGATATTTATTCTAGATTATTAAAAGATAGAATTATATTTTTAGGTGAAGAAGTAAATGAAGTAACAGCAAGCTCAATCGTTGCACAGTTGTTATTTCTTGAAGCAGAAGATCCAGGAAAGGACATTCATTTGTATATTAATAGCCCTGGTGGTTCTGTAACCGCAGGTATGGCAATCTATGATACAATGAATTTCATTAAATGTGATGTTTCCACTATTTGCTTAGGAATGGCTGCTAGTATGGGTGCCTTTCTATTAGCAGGTGGCGCAAAAGGCAAGAGACTAGCTCTTCCTAACGCGGAAATCATGATTCACCAGCCATCAGGCGGTGCACAAGGTCAGGCAACAGACATAAAGATTGTTGCAGATAGAATTATTGAAACAAAGAGAAAGTTAAATACTATATTATCAGAAAATACTGGAAAGCCTCTAGAAGTAGTTGAAGTAGATACTGAAAGAGATCATTATATGAGTGCTGAAGAAGCAAAGGCATATGGTATTATTGATAGCGTAATCTCAAATCGTTAAAAGATTAAATAATAGGCTGTTGTCATGAGAAAATTTTTGACATGTACAACAGCCTATTTAATAGATTACAGTATAGTTAGGTACGGAAAATGGAGGACGGTATATGGCCGGAAAATTCGATGATAAGAAATTAAGATGCTCCTTTTGTAATAAAACCCAGGACCAAGTAAGAAAGTTAATAGCAGGTCCAAACGGTGCTTACATTTGTGACGAATGTGTAGATATATGTGCTGAAATCATTGAAGAAGAATTTGATGATTACACAGCTGAAAATCTTGAAATTAATCTAATAAAACCCAAAGAAATAAAGGACTTTTTGGACCAATACGTAATCGGTCAAGATGAGGCAAAGAAGGTTTTATCTGTTGCAGTATACAATCATTATAAAAGAGTTATGTCTGGAAGCGATTTAGACGTAGAGATACAAAAAAGCAATATTTTGATGGTGGGTCCTACTGGGTCAGGAAAGACATTTTTAGCACAAACATTAGCTAAGTTATTGAATGTTCCTTTTGCTATTACAGATGCGACTGCACTTACAGAAGCAGGTTATGTAGGCGAAGATGTTGAAAATATATTATTGAAATTAATTCAATCAGCTGATGGTGACATTGAAAGAGCGCAATATGGAATCATCTATGTTGATGAAATAGATAAAATAACAAAGAAATCAGAAAATGTATCCATTACTAGAGATGTATCAGGTGAAGGCGTACAGCAAGCACTTTTAAAAATATTAGAAGGAACTACGGCTTCTGTTCCACCTCAAGGTGGAAGAAAGCATCCTCATCAGGAGTTACTTCAGATAGACACAACTAATATTTTGTTTATTTGTGGTGGTGCATTTGATGGCTTGGAAAAAGTTATTGAATCTAGAATGGATCAAAAATCCATTGGATTTAATGCAGTTATTGATACAAAAGATGAAAAGAAATTAGGAGAATTGTTACAGAAGGTAATGCCACAAGATTTCATTAAATATGGATTGATTCCAGAATTTGTGGGTCGTGTACCTGTAACTGTTTCCTTGGAATTATTAGATGAAGAAGCCCTAATTCGTATATTAAGAGAGCCTAAAAATGCTATTATTAAACAGTATCAAAAGCTTTTTGAATTAGATAATGTAGAATTAGAGTTTACAGAAGATGCAATTAGTATCATAGCAAAACAGGCACTAGAACAAAAGACAGGTGCGAGAGGTTTGCGAGCAATTATGGAGAAGGCTATGATGGATGTTATGTTCCAGATTCCTTCTGATGATACAATTGTAAAATGTATTATTACCAAAGAAGCTGTAGAAGGTTTAGGAGAACCTGAACTTATTTATAAAGAGACAAAGTCAAAGAGAAAGTCCATAACCCACAATTTACTAGGGAAGGATAAGGACGAAATCGCATAAGGGAGAGAAAATCATGGAAAATAAAATGATTATATTGCCCGTAATTGCACTTAGGGGTATCACCATTCTCCCCAATATGATCGTACATTTTGATGTAAGTAGAACAAAATCAGTAAATGCTTTAGAAAAAGCAATGATTTCAGACCAAAAAGTATTTTTGGTTACACAAAAAGATGGGGAGGGGGATGACCCCTCCTTCGATGATTTATATAAGATGGGAACAATAGCTATTGTTAAGCAACTTATAAAGCTGCCAAACAATATTATTCGTGTCCTGATCGAAGGGAAAATGCGTGGTGAGCTAATTGGATTTACTGATGAAGAAACCGCATTAATTGGAGAAATTCAATTAATAGATGAGCTTGATAGCTCAGATTTAGATGATATTACAAAAGAAGCAATGATGCGCATTGTAAAAGAATTATTATCTAGATATAATTTGGTGAATCCTAAAGTAAATCAGGATACTCTAAAAGTCTTAAAAGAAGCAAAGACGATTGATGAACTGTTAGATCAAGTTGGAGTTCATATTCCGATCGAATATGAAGAAAAGCAACGTCTGTTAGAGGCGGTAGATTTAAGTGTAAAATACGAGCAAGTTACTAGGATTTTAAGTAATGAAATTGAAGTAATGAGAATTCGTAAAGAATTTCAAGATCAAGTAAAACAAAGAGTAGATAAAAATCAAAAAGATTATATCTTACGTGAGCAAATGAAATTGATTCGCGAAGAGTTAGGCGATGATACGACTTTATCGGATGCTGATCAATATGTTAAGAAGCTTAAAAAGTTAAAAGCTGATAAAGAGATAAAAGAAAAAATTCAGAAAGAAATCGATAGACTAAAGAGCATTTCGTCTAATACCTCTGAAAACGGTGTAATACGTACCTATATTGAGACACTTTTAGATATGCCATGGGATAAGGCATCAAAAGACAATAAAGATTTAAAAAATGCTGCTATGATTTTAGATGAAGATCATTATGGACTTGAAAAGGTAAAAGATAGAGTTCTAGAATTTTTAGCAGTTAGATCATTGACAGCAAAAGGAGATAGTCCTATTATTTGTTTGGTTGGACCTCCGGGAACTGGAAAGACTTCTATCGCAAGATCAGTGGCGAGAGCACTAGATAAAAAGTATGTTCGTATTTCTCTTGGTGGAGTAAAAGATGAAGCTGAGATAAGAGGACATAGAAGAACTTATGTGGGAGCGATGCCTGGAAGAATTGCAGCAGGACTTCGTAACGCAGGAGTTAAAAATCCTTTGATTCTTTTGGATGAAATAGATAAGTCAAGTGGTGATTATAGAGGCGATACTTCTGCAGCTTTATTAGAGGTACTAGACTCAGAACAAAACTCTAAGTTTCGTGACCACTACATTGAGATACCAGTAGATCTATCCGAAGTCTTATTTATTGCCACAGCAAATGCAGTTTCTGATATTCCACGACCACTTTTGGATCGTATGGAACTGATTGAAGTGAGTAGCTATACAGAAAATGAAAAAGCTCATATAGCTAGAGAGCATTTGATAACGAAACAGATTGAGAAACATGGATTGAAAGAAGAGCAATTGACTATATCAGATAAAGCACTGGAGCTTATGATTCACAGTTATACAAGAGAAGCTGGTGTGAGAAATCTTGAAAGAAAAATAGGGGAAATCTGTAGAAAAGCTGCTAGGGAAATTTTAGAAAATAAAAAGTCAGTAATTCGAATTACAGAAAGTAGCTTGAAAAAATATCTTGGGAAAGAAAAATATGTTTTTGATGTAGCGAATGAAGCACCGGAAATTGGTATTGCAAGAGGACTTGCATGGACCAGTGTAGGTGGCGATACATTACAGATTGAAGTGAATTCTATGCCAGGAAAAGGGAATTTGAAATTAACTGGTAAGCTAGGGGAGGTTATGAAAGAATCCGCCCAAGCGGGAATGAGTTATATTCGTTCCATAGCAGACCAGTATGAGATCGCAGTGGATTATTTTGAGAAAAATGATATTCACATACATATCCCAGAAGGTGCAGTACCGAAAGATGGACCATCTGCAGGTATTACTATGGCAATAGCCATGTTATCAGCAATGATTAAAAAGCCTGTACGTGCTGACTTAGCGATGACAGGAGAGATTACATTAAGAGGAAGAGTGCTTCCGATTGGTGGTTTAAAAGAAAAGATATTAGCAGCTAAAATGGCAAATATTAAAACTGTACTTGTTCCAGAAAAAAACAGAAGAGACGTAGACGAGATATCAAGTGAAATAAAAAAAGGAATAACGATTACCTTTGTAAATACAATGGATGAGGTGATTCGTCACGGAATCTTGATGGAAGAAGCATAAGAAGTGAAGGAGTGTGGGAAATTAATGGTAATAAAGAGTGTTAATTTAGAAACGGTATGTGGAATCACTAGTACGATACCTGAGAATACAAAAGCAGAGGTAGCCTTCGTAGGTAAATCAAATGTAGGTAAGTCTTCGTTGATAAATGGATTAATAAATAGAAAGTCATATGCCAGAACCTCTTCGCAACCTGGAAAGACCCAAACCCTGAATTTCTATAATATTAATGAACAGCTTTATTTTGTGGATCTTCCTGGATATGGTTATGCCAAAGTGTCCTTAGAAGCCAAAAAAAAATGGGGCGTTATGATAGAAAATTATTTAAAAAATTCAAAGCAGTTAAAAGCAGTATTTCTATTAATTGATATTCGTCATGAGCCTTCAGAAAATGATAGAAACATGTATGATTGGATTAACCATAATGGATTCCATCCTATTATTATTGCTACAAAGTTAGATAAAATAAAGCGAAGTCAGGTCCAAAAGCATATTAAGATTATAAGAGATACTTTAAAATTGGATTCAGATAGCATCCTTATTCCTTTTTCAGCAGAAACAAAGCAAGGAAGAGATGAAATCTGGTCAATGATTGACAATCTCATAATAGAGTAAGTAAAAGGGAAATCGTATATCGATTTCCCTTTTTACATTAATGTTTTCATTATATATGCATAAATATCCTGGCTTGAGTTCTTCCATTTATTACACATGATTTCAGCTTGATCTTCAGACGGTACAGAAAGATTCAATTCTATAAGTGTGTTTTTCCCTTCCTTTACCTGACAATGAACGGTATATTCACCACTAGTAGATTTGTAAAAATCAGCAAGATTGCTTACCTCATCTCGTAATTCATACTTGTTCTCTGATAAGTACTTATCGATATCTTCTTTAATGGAATCGGAGATTTTATTATCAAAAAATCCTAAAGTTTCTTTTCCTTCGGGTGTAATATGACAGTAAGAGGTGTTTCGTATAGACTTTATTTGAATAAAGTTCGCCTCTTCTAAATCTAAAACAGCTTCTTGTAATGTAAAATAAGTAGTATATTCTTTCCCCAAGACAAATTCGGAAATTTGAGCATTCGTCAAAGGGAAATTTACTTTATTTAACATATATAGGACGATTAATTTATATAATGTCAAAGCTTCAGTAGACATAGTATTATTCCTCCTTGATTTTTATAAGATAGTTTATAATGTAGCATATCATTTAATATATTAGATGTAAAGAGACTTGAAAAATTTTTTAACTATAGACATCTTGTTATACAACTGGAAATCTGATAAAGTAGAATGTATAAATGAATATGAAACTAATAATCGGATCGATAGGGAAAGAACAATGAAGAAGGAACTTTTAGATAAACTAAAAGAAATAACTGTAGAAGAACGTGATCTGCTCCACGGGAGCAATATTGATCAAGGGATTTACACAGAAGGTAAGGATTTTGTAATTGATAGTGGGAGAATGCTTGAAAAAGGGAAACTAATTGATATTAGACTTCATACGCGATTTGTGAGTTTTCCAAAGCATAGGCACAATTATATTGAAATTATCTATATGTGCTCTGGAGAAACCACTCATATCATAAATGATAAAAGTGAGTTGGTTTTAAAAACTGGAGAGATACTTTTCTTAAATCAAAATGCTTATCAGGAAATCAAGCCAGCGGGGATAGATGACATAGCAGTTAATTTTATTATTCTACCAGAATTTTTTGACCTGGCTTTTACCATGATAGAAGGAGAAAATATTCTTAGAGATTTTATTGTTGGAACACTAACAAGGGATGTTTATCGTATGGATTATTTGCACTTTAAGGTTAACGATGTGTTACCTATTCAAAATTTAATGGAAAATCTGATTTGGTCTATCATGAATAAGCAAGCGAACAAGAGGCAGATGAACCAGACTACAATGGGACTATTATTTCTGCATCTGGTTAATAATAGTGATCGAATTGATCGAAATAATCCAATTCAATATGAACAAAATATGGCAATGTCGGTTCTTCGTTATATCGATGAAAACTATAAAACAGCACGTTTGACGGAGATTTCAGAGCAATTAAAGCAACCCGTGTATCAACTAAGTAAAATAGTAAAAAAACAGACAAAGAAAACATTTAATGAACTTTTGCAAACAAAGCGATTGAATCAAGCGGTTTATCTTTTGACTACAACAACACTTACAGTTGAAAATATTATAATTGCCGTCGGCTATGAAAACACAAGTTATTTTCATAGATTATTTAAAAAAATATATGGAATGACACCAAAGGTTTATCGTGAAAAGAATAAAAAATATATTGGCAAATAAGGACGGTATTTTTAATAAATATCGTCCTTATTTGTTTCCTATAAAGTGTTAGAATTATTAATAGAGAGATAGGATGATTATTATATAAAAAGATAAGAAGGGAGCTGTTATAATTGCAGAAATATTATTTGGCTATTGACATAGGTGCTTCAAGTGGAAGACATATTTTAGGAACGCTGAAAGATGGAAAGATTCAGCTAGAAGAGATATATCGATTTGAAAATGGTATTGAAGAAAAGAATGGTCATCTTTGTTGGAATCTAGATGAACTATTTAAAGAAATAGTAACTGGGTTAAAAGAATGTAAACGCGTAAATAAAATACCAGAGACAATGGGGATTGATACTTGGGCAGTTGATTTTGTACTCTTAGATAACATGGGTAATGTCTTAGGAGATACAGTAGCTTATCGTGATGCTAGAACAACTGATATGGATAAAAAGGTATATGAAAAGATAAGCTTAGATGATTTATATGCTCGAACTGGAATCCAGAAGCAAATGTTTAATTCAATCTATCAGCTTATGGCTATAAAACAAAATAATCCAGAGCTCATGGAAAGTGCAGAATCCTTACTTATGATACCAGATTATTTTAATTATTTATTAACTGGACAAATGCGTTCTGAATATACCAATGCCACTACAACGCAGCTTGTAAATATAGAATCAAATGATTGGGATTATGAACTAATAGAATTATTGGGATATAAAAAAGAAATTTTTAAAGAAATCTCTTTGCCTAAAACAGTAGTTGGTCAGTTAAAAAAAGAGCTAGAGGATGAAGTTGGATTTTCTTGCAATGTAGTATTACCTGCTACACATGATACAGCTTCTGCAGTACTTGCCGTTCCCTCAAATGATGATGATTATATCTATATTAGTTCAGGAACCTGGTCACTCCTTGGTATAGAAAGTTTGCTTCCGAATACATCAAAATTAAGTATGGAAAATAACTATACAAATGAAGGTGGTTATGAATATCGTTATCGCTATTTGAAAAACATTATGGGACTCTGGATGATTCAGTGTGTAAAGAAAGAATTGAATAACAAATATAGTTTTGCAAAACTCTGCGAGATTGCGGCAGAGAACGACGAATTTTCTTCTATTGTAAATGTCTATGATGATACCTTTTTGGCTCCTGAAAGCATGATAGAGGCCATTAAAAAGCATTGTAGAGATACGAATCAACCAGTACCTAGTACAGATGGAGAATTATCTGCATGTGTATATAAAAGCTTAGCTGTTGGATATACAAAAGCAGTTAAGGAGATAGAAGAGATTATGAATAAAACATATTCAAAGATCTATATAGTTGGTGGAGGTTCAAATGCGGAATATTTAAATGAATTGACTGCCACCATGTCAGGTAAAGAACTGCATGTAGGCTTATCAGAAGCAACTTCTATGGGAAATATTTTAGCTCAGATGTTAGGAGCAGGAGAATTTGAAAGTTTACAAGAAGCTAGAGAATGTGTCTATAAATCAAGTGATATTAGAAAAATTAGTTAACAAAAGGAGGAATTAATATGTCAACAAAACAACGTTATGAACAAGCTAGAGAAATGTATAAAAAAGCAGGTGTAGATACAGATAAAGCACTCGAAACATTAAAGAGTTTCCCAATATCTATGCATTGCTGGCAAGGCGATGATGTAGGAGGATTCGATCAAGATGGACCTCTATCAGGAGGAATTAGTGCCACAGGAAATTATCCAGGCAAGGCAAGGACTCCTGAGGAATTAATGTCAGATATTAAAAAGGCACTAAGCTTAATTCCAGGAAAACACAGATTAAATTTACATGCAAGCTACGCAATATTTGAAAAAGGTGAATTTGCAGATCGTGATGCATTAGAGCCAAAGCACTTTAAAAAGTGGGTAGATTTTGCTAAAGAGAATGGTTTAGGAATTGATTTTAATCCTACTTATTTTTCACATCCAAAAGCAGAAAACGGTACTTTAACAAGTACAGATGAAGAAATAAGAAAGTTCTGGATTAATCATGGAAAAGCATGTATTCGTATATCAGAATATTTTGCAAATGAGCTAAATACACCATGTATGATGAATATTTGGATACCAGATGGTTTGAAAGATATTCCAGCAGACAGATATTCACCTAGAGCAAGGTATAAAGATTCCTTAGATCAAATGTTATCAATTGATTATGACAGAAAGAAAGTATTAGTTGCTCTGGAATCAAAAGTGTTTGGAATTGGGTTAGAGTCTTATACAGCAGGGTCTGCGGAATTCTGCATGAAGTATGCTTCTGCAAATGGAGTTTTAAATCTTATGGATATAGGACATTATCATCCAACAGAAGATTGTGCAGATAAAATATCTTCTATGTTGTTATTTGATGAAAAGATTGCGCTTCATGTTACAAGAGCTGTTCGATGGGATAGCGACCATGTAGTATTATTTGATGATGTAACAAGAGAAATAGCAAAAGAAATCGTTGCAAATAATGCTTTGGATCGTGTGTTGCTTGGTTTGGATTTCTTTGATGCAAGTATTAATAGAATCTCAGCTTGGGTAGTTGGTATGAGATCAATGCAAAAATCATTGCTAGCTGCTCTACTTACACCAAATGAAACATTCAAAGCCTTGCAAGCGGAAAATAATTTCTCAGAGTTAATGATGAGACGTGAAGAAATTAAAACCTATCCTTTAGGTGATGTGTGGAACTATTTTTGTGAAGTTAACAATGTTCCTGAAATGGAAGATTGGTTTGAAGAAGTTATAAAATACGAAAAAGATATTTTATCAAAGAGAGCTTAGAACTGGAGGAAAAGATGAATATATTAGAGAATCAGTTTATTAAAGATTTCGTTAAATTAGGGAATGATGGTTTTAATTTAGGATGGCATGAGCGTAATGGTGGAAATCTTTCATATCGAATGAAAAGTGAAGATGTAGAAGCTGTGAAAGTACATTTTACTGACAATGGTCAATGGACTGATATAGGTGCAGATGTACCGGGCTTAGCAGGAGAATTCTTTTTAGTGACAGGCTCAGGAAAATATTTCCGTAATATTATCTTAGATTTAGAAGCCAGTGCAACTATAATTGAAATTAGTGCAGACGGCAAGCAATATATAAAAAGATGGGGATTATCTGGAGGTGGAAAACCAACTAGTGAATTACCTTCTCACTTAATGAACCATGAAGTGAAAAAAGAAGTAACAAAGGGTGCTCATAGAGTGATTTATCACTGCCACCCAACGAATGTGATTGCATTAACTTTTGTATTACCTCTTTCTGATGAAGTGTTTACTAGAGAATTATGGGAAATGGCTACGGAATGTCCGGTTGTATTCCCAGAAGGTGTAGGAATTGTTGGTTGGATGGTGCCAGGTGGTAAAGAAATTGCAATTGAAACAAGTAAATTAATGAAAAAGTATAACGTAGGAATTTGGGCACATCATGGAATGTTCTGTTCTGGTACAGATTTTGATGAAACATTTGGACTAGCACATACTGTTGAAAAATCAGCAGAAATTTTAGTTAAGGTTTTATCAATAAGACCAGACAAACTTCAGACAATCACACCACAGAATTTCAGAGATTTAGCTGTTGGATTTGGTGTAAGTCTTGATGAAAAGTTTTTGTTTGAAAAATAATAGTTATTTATAAGTTGTGCCATGCTGGTACATCATTAAAAAGTCAGTGGAAAAATAAACTTTCCACTGACTTTTTGACTTTTCTTTTTTGGGGTTATGCTGTATAATGTAGTCAGTTAGAAACGTGTTTTAATTCGCAAAATAGAAAAACATTTATCTTTATAGATCTTTTGAACTATCTAAAATTCTTAATTGTTGAATTCGTTATCCAATTCCAAGTAATATCACATTAAAGGAGAGTCATTGAATGAAAGAAAATTATGAAAAAATGTCTTTAGCTGATTTACGAAATGAAGCTAAAGAAAAGGGTATTAAAAATATTACAACGTTACGAAAAAGCGAATTAATTGATCGCTTGCTAAAAGAGGTGGAGAATTCACAAGAAGAGAAGCAAGATAGTCCTGTAGAGAAGCCTATAGAAAAAAAACAGCCTAATGCTCAACCTAGATTAATAAAAGAAACAGTAGCTCAATTAGATAGTGGTATTACAGCAAACGGCATACTTGAGGTAATGTCAGATGGATTTGGATTTATTCGTGGTGAAAACTACCTTCCAGGAGATAGTGATGTGTATGTTTCACCAGCTCAAATTAGAAAATTCAATTTAAAAACTGGTGATGTAATAATAGGAAATGTACGTGTGAAGACCCAAAATGAAAAATTTGGTGCTCTTTTATATGTAAAGAGTATTAATGATCTTCCACCTGCAGTAGCAATAAAAAGAAAACATTTTGAGGATTTAACTCCAATCTTCCCTGATAGTAGAATTCGACTAGAAGATGGAAGCAACAATATGGCAATGCGTATTGTGGATATGGTTTCGCCTATTGGAAAAGGTCAGAGAGGAATGATTGTTTCTCCACCTAAGGCTGGTAAAACGACTCTTTTGAAACAGATCGCAAAATCAATTACAAAAAATAATCCTTCGCTACATTTGATTATCCTATTAATTGATGAAAGACCAGAAGAAGTTACAGATATTAAAGAGTCTATTGAAGGAGAACATGTAGAAGTCATTTATTCAACTTTTGATGAACTTCCAGAAAATCATAAGAGAGTTTCTGAAATGGTTTTAGAACGTGCCAAAAGATTAGTTGAACATCAGAGAGACGTAGTAATCTTGTTGGATAGTATTACTAGATTAGCAAGGGCATATAACCTAACGGTCCCACCAAGTGGAAGAACATTATCTGGTGGTTTGGATCCAGCAGCACTTCATATGCCTAAGAGGTTTTTTGGTGCAGCTAGAAATATGAGAGGTGGTGGAAGTTTAACAATTTTAGCTACTGCTCTTGTAGATACAGGAAGTAAAATGGATGATGTAGTATATGAAGAATTTAAAGGAACTGGAAACATGGAATTGGTTCTTGATCGTAAATTATCCGAAAAAAGAATCTTCCCTGCCATTGATATACTAAAATCTGGAACAAGAAGAGAAGACCTACTTCTTACTCAGGAAGAATTAGAGGCGGTATTCTTAATGAGAAAAGCCACAAATAGCATGAGAGCAGACGAGGCAGTGGAAAGAATTTTAGATTTATTTATTCGTACAAAAAATAATGATGATTTTGTTCAAATGATAAAAAAGACGAAACTACTATAAATTATTCTTGCATTGCTGAGAGAGCCATGCTATAATAAATAAGCTATTTATGAGAGATGGATTGATTAAATAAGATCCTATTTTCATAGTATAATTAATAAAGAGGTGAAAACAATGAAACAGGAAATCCATCCTAACTATTATCAAGCAAATGTTACTTGTAACTGCGGTAATGAGTTTGTTACTGGTTCAACAAAGAATGATATCCACGTAGAAATCTGTTCAAAATGTCATTCCTTCTATACAGGACAACAAAAAGCAGCATCAGCTCGTGGACGTGTTGATAAGTTTAACAAGAAATATGGTATTGCTGAAAGTAATTAATATTTCGGAGAGATTGGGTTGAGGTTTGAGGATCTCAACCTATTTTGTATTATAGGAAGTTTATTCTGATTTCCATGTGATGCAAAGAATCCCAGATGGATGCGTATGTCGCATTATGGAAAAATGTCACCCAAGTGACAATGCGTCAGCGCAAGAGTTTGCTATGGCAAACTCTTTATTCATATTTATGGAAGAGCAGGTGATATAATGAAATATTCAGGAATTGGTGGGCAAGCTGTTATCGAAGGTATTATGATGAAGAACCAAGATAAATATGCGATTGCTGTTAGAAAACCTAATCATGAAATAGATGTTCAAGTGAAAAAATATAAGAGTGTTAGTAAAAATAAATTCTATTTAAAAGTGCCTATTCTAAGAGGCGTAATTAATTTTATAGATTCTATGGTTACAGGAATGCAAACTTTAACTTACTCTGCTAGCTTCTTTGAAGAAGATGAAGAAGTAGAAAAAAAGAAAAGTAAAAAAAATAAAAAGATTGAATCCAAAGAAAAAAAGGAAAAAATGGAAAGCCTAATGATAGGATTGACGGTAGCCTTTTCTATTGTGGCAGCAGTGGCTATTTTTATGATACTTCCTTATTTTATATCAAATTTGTTGAGACCTTTTGTAATATCATCAGCAGTAATGGCTATTATTGAAGGCTTTATAAGGATAACTATATTTGTTGCTTATATCGTACTTATATCTCAAATGAAGGATATTCAGAGAGTATTTATGTATCATGGAGCAGAACATAAATGTATAAATTGTATAGAAAATGGACTTGAGCTTACTGTAGAAAATGTAAGAATTAGTTCAAAACAACATAAAAGATGTGGAACTAGCTTTTTATTTATAGTCATGGCTATTAGTATTGTTTTCTTTATGTTTATAAAGACGAGTGATCCAATGCTTAGAGTTTTGATTCGACTCATAATGATTCCTGTAATTGCAG
Organism: uncultured Lachnospiraceae bacterium; assembly: GCA_964475115.1. Lineage (GTDB taxonomy): Bacteria > Bacillota > Clostridia > Lachnospirales > Lachnospiraceae > CAYYVJ01. The sequence continues at coordinate 11,947 of CAYYVJ010000004.1, read as the reverse complement.
GTGTATCCTATGAATTTATTCGTTTTGCAGGACGCAGTGATTCAAAGATTATAAGTATTTTAAGTCAACCTGGATTGTGGATGCAGAAATTAACCACAAAAGAACCAGATGATGAAATGATAGAAGTTGCTATTGCATCGGTAGAAGCAGTATTTGACTGGAGAGAATACTTGGAGATGTCTGATTTTGAAATTATAGAGATTGAAGAAGCGCATTAGTGGTGATTTTATGAGAACGCTAAAAGAGCTGTATGATTTTGGAACAAAGTTTCTAGAAAATGAGACGATAGAAAATGCGCATTTAGATGCTTGGTATTTATTAGAGGCAGTAACAGGCGTATCCAAAACATTGTATTTGATGAATAAAGAAAAAATGCTAACAAAAGAAGAGGAAGAAACATATACTCAGATGCTAGAAAGGCGAATAGAACATATTCCACTTCAGTACATTTTGGGTACAGCAGAGTTTATGGGATTGACCTTTAAAGTGAACGAGCATGTTTTGATTCCTAGACAAGATACAGAAGTTCTAGTGGAAGAAACATTAAAGATTGCAAAGGATGGAATGGAAATTCTTGATATGTGCACAGGATCAGGATGCATCATTATAAGTTTGGCTCATTTTTGTAGATTGAAAAATGCTGTGGGTGTTGATGTTTCAGAAGAGGCATTAAAAGTTGCAAGTGAAAATGCGGTTCTTAATAGGGCAGATATCAAATGGATTCATAGTAACCTGTTTGAACATGTAGAGGGGAAGTATGAGATTATCGTGTCTAACCCACCTTATATAAAGACAAAAGTAATAGAGACTTTGATGTCTGAAGTGAAAGACTTTGAGCCTAGGTTGGCTTTGGATGGACTAGAAGATGGCTTATATTTTTATGAACATATAGCCAAGGAAGCTAAAAAATATCTAAAGTCATGTGGAAGTTTGTTTTTTGAAATTGGTTGGGACCAAGGTGAGTTAGTGTCAGACATTTTGAAAAAGCATGGTTATATTAATATTAAGGTAATAAAAGATTTAGCAGGATTAGACCGGGTATGCTTAGGAAGTGTGCCTATTTGTTTGGAGGAATAAATATGTTTGATAAGTTAGAAGACCTACTCATCCGATTTGATGAATTATTGGAAGAGCTAAATAGTCCCAATGTAACAAATGATCAAAATCGTTTCCGCATGTTAATGAAGGAGCAAAGTGATTTGACTCCTGTTGTAGAAGCATATAAAGAGTACAAGAACGCAAATCAAACCATTGAAGATAGCTTAATGATGCTAGATGATGAGAAAGATGAAGAGATGCGTGAGCTTCTTAAGGAAGAACTAAGCGAAGCCAAAAATAAAGTAGAAGAATTAGAAAAGACTTTAAAAGTCTTGTTATTACCTAAAGATCCGAATGATGATAAGAACGTAATTGTAGAAATCAGAGGTGGAGCCGGTGGTGATGAAGCCGCTTTATTTGCAGCAGAAATCTATAGAATGTATGCTAGATTTGCAGAAAGAAATCGCTGGAAAGTAGAGATGATGAATGTCAATGAAAATGGGCTTGGTGGTTTTAAAGAGTGTATTTTCATGATAACAGGTCAAGGCGCCTATTCAAAACTTAAGTATGAAAGTGGTGTACACCGTGTTCAACGTGTCCCTGTGACGGAATCAGGTGGACGTATCCATACTTCTACTATTACGGTAGCGATTATGCCAGAGGCTGAAGATGTAGACGTGGAACTGGATTTAAATGATTGTAGATTTGATGTATTTCGTTCTTCTGGTAACGGAGGACAAAGTGTTAATACCACGGACTCAGCAGTTCGCCTAACCCATATACCGACTGGAATCGTAATTTCTTGCCAGGATGAAAAATCTCAGCTTAAGAATAAAGATAAGGCAATTAAGGTTTTGCGTGCAAAGCTTTATGAATTAGAACAAGAGAAACAACATAATGCTGAATCAGAAGCTAGAAAGAGCCAAGTTGGAACTGGAGACCGTTCAGAGAAGATTCGAACCTACAACTTTCCTCAAGGTCGCTTGACAGAGCATAGAATTAAGCTTACCATTCACCGTCTAGATGCAGTTATGGACGGAGATTTATATGAAATAATTGATAGCTTAATTGCAGCAGACCAAGCAGCAAAATTAAGTAATCTAAATGAAGCAATATAATAAAATATAAGGTCAATCATCAGAAGGTGGTTGGTCAAAAAACAAGAACCTTCCTTTACTTTGTTCAAAAGTACAGGGAAGGTTTTTTGTTGTTCATTTCTATATTTTACATTTTTATACAGATAGTTACAGGAAGAAAACCTATAAATTTCAAAATACATACTTGTTTTATTATGCAACGTGCAATTTATTGGAAGTTATATAAAAACTCCAAAAACTAATAATAATTATAGGATGGATTGAATAGTATATATTATCGGCATAGGAATCTAAAAGCTTAGATAAAATGTAAGTGCTTACAAAAATAAGTACAACCTATGTCTAAATATGAAAAGCTTAGGAGGGGTCTAAGAAATGAAAAAAAGTGTGATTGCGTGGATATTAGCAATTCTAATGATTGTTGGTGTGGCACCAATGGGAGGTGGTATCGTTCCACAACTAGTAGCAAAGGCATCAGGGAATTCTAAAGTGTTGAACGCTGACCAATTACCAATACAAACAGTAACAAAGGATACGACTTATGGTGATTTTACGATTACAGCTAATGTTGCCATTGATGCTAATAATAAAATAGCAACTGATGGGATGAAATTTACTCAACGGATAAAGCTTGGCGGAAAAGGAACAGCTACCGAACGTTCTAT
>CAYYVJ010000004.1:0-9047 GCA_964475115.1 uncultured Lachnospiraceae bacterium | reverse complement strand
TTCTATTCACCAGACAGTGGTGTAAATGTATATAAAATTATTGTACAGCCTGTAATAGAGCCAGTAATATTAAATGTTAATGAACTTACAGCAGAGGATTTAATTTCAAGCAAAACTTATGTAGATGGATACTTCGAAGTGAGGGCCGCATCTGGTAAAAATGTGACGATAGAAAGTAATTCGCAAACGGCAACAGATGGAGAAGGTTTTAGTCAGCGTTTGAAATTGAATGGAACAGGAAATGCAGATGCACGTTCTATCCATTTTAGTACCAGTGGAGAAGCCACAGTAACAGTTTATGCATTGAGTGGAAGTAGTAGTGCGGATAGATCTCTTACTCTTTCTACATTAGATGGTGTGACTGTTGGGTCAGTAGCAGCTTACGGAAAAACACTTGAACCAGGTAAAATAGAAGTAACAGAAGCTGGAGACTACTATTTGTGGTCACCAAGTAGTGGAGTAAATGTATATAAGATCATTGTACAAGAAGGAGATACTTCTGCTGAACCAATAGAACGTTTAGATTGGGATATTGTATCTGGTCCAGCTATAACATCTGTTGGCTTAAAATCAGGTGATAAAAATAAGATTATAGTAGAATATGAATTAGTTACAGGAAATGATGGAGCAGATAAATCCACAGTCAATATGTATGATGAAAATGGAGATTTAGTAGATTCTGTCATGAAAGGAAAATCTGCGTCTACAGATGTTTCTGCTGAGTTTACACCTGCTAGTAGTGGAACTTATAGTTTTAAGGTTATAGCAGAAAGAAATGATGAAACTGATAAAAAAGAATCAGATGTAGAAAGTTTTGATTTTACACTTCCTTTAACGAAACCATATATAAATGCTTATACTGCAGAATTAAATAGCCTTTTAGTAGAGTGGAATGAGGTTAATGAAGCTAATAGCTATACAGTAGAGTACAAAGAAACAGGTGCAAGTAGTTTTACTGTTTCATCTACTGGTATTACTGAGCTTTCTCATATGGTTACAGGGCTGACAGCAGGAACAGAATATGTTCTAAAAGTAACTGCAGTTAGAGGAGGAGATTCTGAATCATCTGAAATATCAAAAGTAGTTAGTGAAACAGTGGAGCGAAACTGGAAATTTGCATCTTTTGGGCAATCTTCTAATACTTCTTACAATACTTATGAAATACTAGATAATGGTAAGGCTATAAAGTTGAATTCAGCAACTTACAAAGCAGATGGAACAACGGATAAAAAAGGTGGAAAATTTACATCCTTCCATGATGGAATATCTTTCTATTATACAGAAGTAGATCCTGCAAAAGAGAACTTTGTGTTAACTGCAACTTTTACAGTTGATTACTTAAATCCTACACCAGATGGTCAAGAAGGATTTGGAATCATAGCAAGAGATAGCATTGGTGAGCATGGTGTAAGTAGTGATAACTTTATGACTAACTCAGCCTCTATATTGGCTACTAAAATAGAGAAGACTTTTGATGATGGCACAAAGGTAACACTAAAAGATGGTCTTGGAACTCGTTTCACCTATGGACTTACATCTGAATTAATTGCCGCTAATAGTACAGTTGGAGCAGCATCAGAATATGATGCGTTTAGCTGGAATGAAGAAGACATAATAAAACAAGGTGATGTTTATACCTTAACACTTAAAAAGACAAATACAGGATATCATGCAATTTTAAATAATGATGAAAGTAAAGAAATTATTATGTATGATAACTATTCAAAAGCTCTTACAGCAGTAGATTCTGAGAAGATTTATGTGGGATTAGCAGTAGCAAGAGGTTGTAATGTGACGGTAACAGACATGTCCTTTACAACTTCAGATCCAGCTACCGATCCGGCAGCCGTTCCAAAACCTCAAGTGCAGGTTCGTCCTTCTTATGTAGTGACTTCACCTACAAAGACTGGAAACAAGAACTATGAGATGGTATTTTCATCAAATGCAGATGGTAAGTTAACAATTAAAGACAGTAGAGGTAGAGTATTAGTTAATGCTGGAGACGTAACAGCTTCTGTAGATTATAAGAAGCCTTTGGTATTATTAGAGGGGAATAATCGCTATACAGTTACCTTTACACCGGTAGAGGGCTATGTAACAGCGAAAGGAGAAGTTCTTTCTTCCTATACAACAAGTACACAAGTCTTTACAGTAAATCATAAAGTATATATAACATCAAATAACACAATTTATGTAACACCAACTGGTAGAGTTAGTGGTAATGGAACCATAGAACGTCCACTGGATATCTATACAGCGGTAAGCTATGTAATGCCAGGACAAACTATTGTCCTAAAAGATGGAGTATATCAAATGACTTCACGTTTAAAAGTACCCCGTGGAATTAGTGGAACTTTAGAAAAGAAAATAGTTATGGCTTCAGAATCAGGTGGAAGAGCAATTCTTGATTTTGCAGGTGCAGGTGGAAACTTTGAGTTATGGGGAGATTATTGGCACATTTACGGTATCGATGTAAGAAACACTGATGGAAATATAAAAGGAATGCAGATAGCAGGACATAATAATATAATTGAATTAGTTAATACTTATGATAATGGTGATACTGGTATTCAAGTAAGTGGAACTTCAGCAGAAACTATTGAAAAATGGCCTTCTAACAATTTGATTTTAAATTGTACATCATATAATAATGTTGATCCAGGATTTAATAATGCAGATGGATTTGCTGCAAAACTTTCAACTGGAGAAGGAAATATATTTAGGGGATGTATTGCATATAACAACCTTGATGATGGCTGGGATTTGTTTTCAAAAGTTGAATCAGGCCCTATAGGTATCGTGACTATAGAAAATTCTGTGGCATTTAAAAATGGTATATCATTTGAAGGTCATACAGGTGATGGTAATGGTTTTAAACTAGGTGGTGATGGAATTGCTGTTAAGCACGTTCTTGAGAATTCCATCTCATTTAAGAACAGAAGCAATGGTATTACAAGTAATAGCGATCCAGCCGTTATATTAAGAAATAACACATCAGCTTTTAATGGAGGAACAGGTTATTCTTTATACGGTAAGGGAACGGGAGAACTAACATTTGAAGCCAAAAACAATATTTCATATCAAAATACAAGTTCTGATGATATAAAATTAGCAACATTATTTGATGATGAATCAAACTATTTTAACGGTAGAAATAAGAACAATGTAAATATAACAGAAGATATGTTTGTTAGTGTTGATCCATCATTAGTTCCTATGAGAAAAGCAGACGGCTCTATTGACTTGCAAGGCTTATTAGAATTAACAGACTTGGCTCCAAATGGAATAGGAGCAGTGCTAGGAAATACTCCAGGTTCAAACCTAAATGTAAATCCAGCTCATGATACAAGCACTGACAACGACAATGACGATGATGAAGACGATCGTAGAGAAGATGAACGAAGAGAAAAAGAGCGTAAAGAAGATCTAGGTGATACAACTGGAACTTGGATAAAAGATGACAAGGGCTGGTGGTATTCAAAAGCTGATAAAAGTTATCCAGAAAACAACTGGTTAAAGATTAATGGAAAATGGTATCATTTTAATGCGAAAGGTTATATGAATACTGGTTGGCAGATGGTAAATAATAAGTGGTATCTATTGAATGACAATGGAGACATGGCAACAGGCTGGCAATTAGTAAATAATAAATGGTACTTCTTAAATGCAAATGGTGACATGGTAGCTAATACAGTAATAGATGGCTATCGTGTAGATGAATCAGGAGCATGGATAGAAAACTAATAAATTTATAATTTTTTAGTTTAAAGATCTATGAATAAACAGAACTACCCCGAATTGTTCAAGGGGTGGTTCTGTTATTTTTTAGTAGACGAATAGGATACAATCGGATATGATAATAATGCTATGATTTTTTATGATCATCCAATTTATTATAGATGGAGGTAAGATATGTTTGAAAGTGTGTTGACTACAGAACATGTAAGTTTTGTTTTGGTATTTATTGAAGGATTATTATCTTTCTTTTCGCCTTGTGTAATTCCATTAATACCAATCTACATGGGATACTTAGCAGGTAATGCAAAGCAGATCTCAGAAGATGGAGTAATCAGTTATGAGCGAAAGAAGGTATTTTTTCATACAGTATGTTTTATACTTGGAGTTTCTGTTAGCTTTTTTATTTTAGGAATGTCATTTTCTGTCTTGGGAAGGTTTTTTCAAGATAAGCAAAGTTTGTTTACAAGGATAGGTGGTATTTTAATCATTGTCCTTGGCTTGTTTCAGCTTGGCATTTTTGACTTTAAATGGCTACATAAAGAAAAGAAGATTCATATTAATCTGGGAGAGAAGGAAGTTAACCCTTTGATTGCATTTTTAATGGGTTTTACATTTAGCTTTGCGTGGACACCTTGTGTTGGACCAGCACTATCTTCTGTTCTTATTCTTGCTTCTAGTGCAAAAAATAGCTTTACAGGAAACATGTTGGTATTTGTATACGCATTAGGATTTATAATCCCCTTCTTATTATTAGGGTTGTTTACGACTCAGGTTCTAAACATTTTAAAAAAGAATCAAAAGTTCTTAAAGTACACGATTAAAATTGGCGGAGTGATTTTGATACTAATTGGAATTATGACATTTACAGGATGGATGAATGGAGTGTCAGGTTATTTAAATCGCTTTAGTAATAATGTTCAAAAAGAGACTACTGTCGAAGTAGAAACAACAATTGAAGAAACAACAATTGAGGAAACAACGATAGAGGAAAAAACTGCTTCAGAAGAAAATACAGTTGCCGAAGAAGAAACTACGAAGAGAGAACCTTTACCGGCCTTTGATTTTACGCTGACAGATCAATATGGAAATATACATACTCTTTCTGATTATAAAGGAAAAGTTGTTTTTCTAAACTTTTGGGCAACTTGGTGTCCTCCATGTAAGGAAGAAATGCCAGATATAGAAGCATTGTATCAAGAATATGGTCAAAATACGGAGGATATTATCTTTTTAGGAGTTGCAAACCCTAGAAGTGAAGCATATCCTAATAATCAAGATATAGAAAAAGAAAAGATAAATGACTTTTTAGATGAGAATAACTATACTTTTCCAGTTGTATATGATGAGACAGGAAAGGTTTTAAACGATTATTTTATAACAGCTTTTCCTACTACTTTTATGATAGATAAGGATGGAAATATCTATGGATATATTCCAGGAATGCTTACGAAAGATATTATGGTTAACATAATAAAGGACACAATAGAATCTACAAATGGGAGGTAGTAAGATGCTACAAATTAGAAATTTGACAAAAACCTATGGAACAAAAAAAGCAGTAGATGACATTAGCTTGACCATTCAACCGGGTGAGATCTATGGATTTATTGGTCACAATGGAGCTGGAAAAACTACTACAATCAAGGCTTCTTGTGGAATTTTACAGTTTGATACTGGGGAAATATACGTTGATGGAATCTCTATAAAAGAAAATCCTTTGGAATGTAAGAAGAAAATTGCTTACATTCCTGACAATCCTGACTTATATGAGTTTTTGTCAGGTATAAAATATTTGAATTTTATTGCAGATGTATATGGTATTTCTTCTACTGACCGTGAAGTAAGGATAAAAAAGTATGCTGACTTATTTGAATTGACTTCAGATCTAGCGCAGCCAATTAGCGCCTATTCTCATGGAATGAAGCAAAAATTAGCTATTATTTCTGCTTTCATACATGAGCCGAGATTGATGATTTTAGATGAACCTTTTGTTGGTCTGGATCCAAAGGCATCTCACATTTTAAAAGAATTAATGCGAGAACTATGTAATGGCGGTGGATCTATATTTTTTTCAACTCATGTTTTAGAAGTAGCGGAAAAGTTATGCGATAAAATTGCCATTATAAAAAATGGAAAACTAATTGTTGAGGGTAAAACGGATGAGGTAAAAGGGGATAGCACGCTTGAGGCTGTATTCCTTGAATTGGAGGATGACCATGACCGTGTTTAGGGCGTTAATAGTTACACGTATGAAATCCATGTTTGCTTCCATGCTTAGCAAAACACGAGCTGGGAAAAAACAAGGACTAGCTTTTAAGATTTTAATAGGATTTGTGTTTATATATGCAATAGGTGCAGTTTTAATGATGTTTGGATTAATGTTTGAAAGTCTTTGTGTTCCGCTTTATAATGCAGGGCTATCATGGTTATACTTTACATTGATGGGAATCATGGCCCTAGCAATTTGTTTTATTGCTAGTATCTTTGCTGCTTATACTCATTTATTTGAAGCCAAGGATAATGAGTTATTGCTTTCCATGCCTATTTCCTCAAATATGATTTTAGCAAGTCGAATTTCAGTGTTATTGCTAATGAATTATTTGTATGAGTCTTTTGTTGTTTTACCGGCTGGAATTATTTATTTCCTTCATTACAAAGTGACCGTGACTGCTGTTGTGATTTTCTTATTAATAGCACTTTTGCTACCACTTTTTGTGTTAGCAATTTCATGCCTATTTGGATGGTTACTAGCATGGATTACATCCAAAATTAGATTTAAAAATATTATTACGCTTGTTTTATCCCTAGTTTTTTTATTTGTATATTTAGGTGTTTATTCTCAGATGCAAACGTATTTGAACCTATTAATATCAAATGGAGAAAGCATTGCAGTAGCTATAAGGAAGGTTATTCCTCCTTTTTATCATTTGGGTAATGCATTTGCAGAAGAGAGTTATAGTAGTGTCCTTATATTTGCGCTATTTTCAATTATCCCTTTTCTAGTGGTTTATCTTATATTATCAAGAAACTTTATAAGAATTGCTACAAGCAATAAAGGAGTAGCTAAGATAAGATATAAAGAAAAAGCACTTAAGGTAAGTAGTGCAAGAACAGCATTTGTAAAGAAAGAGTTAAGACTTTTTCTTTCAAATTCTATGTATATCATGAATGCATCTATGGGTGCTATATTTATGCTGATTTTATCGGTATTATTAGTGGTGAAAAAAGAAATGGTTTTAAGTGTTTTTGTGGAAATTCCGCAGATTGATATGTTATTACCTCCTATTGCAATCGTTGCATTATGTGTTTTGGCAACGAATAACATTATATCAGCTCCATCTATTTCTTTAGAAGGAAAAAAATTGTGGATTGCTAGGTCTCTGCCTATTGATTCGGGAGAAATTCTTCTTTCTAAGGCAATGGCACATATTTTTATTTGTATCCCAGCAGTAATCATTGTATCGACGACTTGTGCGATTATCTTGCCCATGACAGCGGTGCAACTTGTATTTTTATATTTGCTTCCATGTATTGTGACTATATTTACCGGCTTATTTGGTGTAGTAGTGAACCTTCACTTTCCTAAATTTGATTGGATTAGTGAAACGATGGCAGTAAAGCAAGGGGCTAGTACATTAATCGCTATGTTTGGTTCAACTGCGATTATATCAATTCCTGTTCTTGTCTATATCTTTCTATTAATAGATCGCGTGAATATGGACTTGTATCTTTTTATATGTTTTATTTTGATTCTGATTCTTTCTTATGGATTATACAAATTTCTTATGACTAAGGGAAAAAGAATGTTTGAAAAATTTTGAGTAACAGAAAGGTATTAATTTATGAAAAGCAAATATAGTCTATTTACGGCTATCACAATGATTACCGGAGTGGTAATTGGTTCAGGTATCTTTTTTAAAGCAGATGATATTCTGGTGTATACAAATGGTAATATGCTTCTTGGTATTGCGATCTTCTTTGCAGCAGCTACTGCAATCGTATTTGGGTGTTTGACCATTGCGCAATTGGCAATGAAAACAGACAATCCTGGCGGAATCGTGGCCTATGCAGAAGAATTTGTTAGTAAAGGGGTGTCTCGTTCATTTGGCTGGTTTCAGACTTTTTTATATCTTCCTGCAATTTCAGCAGTAGTTGCATGGGTTACAGGAATGTATTTTTGTCAATTATTCGATATTGATTCCTCTTTAGAAACATGGACTTTGATTGGAATAATTGTTTTAATCCTTTTATTTCTTTTTAATATACTCTCCGCAAAACTTGGAGGAATGTTTCAAAATGCTTCTATGATTATTAAATTAGTTCCATTGTTACTAATTGCAATAGTAGGATTATTCTTTGGAAAACCAGGTCCAATTATTGCAAATGATATAAATAATATGAAAGAAGCTACTTCTTCTATTGGGTGGATTGCTGCTTTTGCGCCAATTGCTTATTCTTTTGATGGTTGGGTAGTATCTACTTCGATTTGCCATGAAATAAAAGATAGTAAGCGTAACTTTCCGATTGCTCTTTCGGTAGCACCTTTTTTAATTCTTGCAGCTTATGTAGCATATTTTGTGGGCTTGACCTCAATGCTTGGAACAGAATCGGTGTTAAATAATGGAAATGATAGTGTTTTTTTAGCTTCACAATTACTTTTTGGTGATATTGGAGCGAAGGTAGTTTTAGTTTTTGTTGTTGTTTCTGTGTTAGGAACGGTAAATGGACTTGTATTAGGCTATATACGTATGCCTTATTCGCTAGCAATTCGTAATATGATACCTTTTAGTGAGTTATTAAAAAAAGAAAACAAACAATTAAATGGGATGCCACTTAATTCTGCTATTTTTGCCTTCCTTGTTTCTATTATTTGGATGTTATTACATTATATTACCCAAAAGATTGGTATGAGGGGTGATGTATCAGAAATCGCTATAGCGGTAAGCTATTTAAATTATGTCATTCTCTATGTAACAGTTATGAAGATGACTAAAAGAGGAGAAATAAAAAGCAAAATAATTGGTTACTTTCTTCCTTTCATGGCAATCTTAGGTTCTATTATTATTTTGTCAGGAAGCGTAACAAATCCTATGTTTCCTTATTATTTTATTATCTGTATTGCAATTATGGCAGTCGGATATTTATGGAAGTTTAAGGAATAAGCAGAGAACAAGTGTCAAGCTTATATAAAAAGCATAGAATAGTAGTAAACCCTTTTAAAGGATCTTAAGATGGAAAGATATGTTGTTTTGTCACTGGAATTACACTTGTTCTTTGCTCGTATTATGAAAGAACATTCATTTTTTCTT
>CAYYVJ010000003.1:56798-59055 GCA_964475115.1 uncultured Lachnospiraceae bacterium | reverse complement strand
TTATAAAATATCGTAACATTTTCTCAGTTACTGTATAGTCCGAAATTACCCCTTGTTTTAATGGTCGAACTGCGATAATATTACCTGGAGTTCTGCCTATCATTAATCTAGCTTCTTCTCCGATCGCCTTTATTTTATTTGTATCCCTATCAAATGCTACTACTGAGGGCTCTTTTAAAACTACGCCTTTCCCCTTCACATATACCAATATGCTGGCTGTCCCTAAATCAATTCCAATATCCGTTGTCAACATTAGTTTTCCCCTTTCCGGATCTATACTTCTCTATTTAATCTATTTCTTTACAAGCTTGTCTATAATTTTCATTCATATTTCATTATATACAATTTTTCCAGATTTTAAAAGAACTTTCTAACATATATTTCATTTATTTGTTACAGAATTGATTTTAGCATAGTACAATATGATTTTGCAAATACTTTAGTGTTTTTTAATCCTTTTTTCATAGTTTGTACAAAAATCGGACACATTTCTACTTTATTATAATAACATACTATTCAACATAGTATAACAACTTAACATTTTCATAACTCTTATCTGGTGGCTGCGGCCACCAGATATCCCCCCAACAATTACGAATCCATGGATTCGTTTTTATATACTTTAAGAGGCCATCCAAGGATAGCCTCTTATTTTTTTATTTTCTCTCTTAATTCTTTTAATGCATTATTAAACTTCTTTGAATATGCAGAAGGATATACTTTCACTAGACGTGAACGAACTTTAGCCAGTCTGGATATTTCTCCTTCTTTTTCATTTGTTAATCTACTAATACGCTTTCTTATATTTTCAATTGTTTCTTTGGTTGGAGTATGGTCTTCTAGAAACCCATCAAGTAACTGACGCAAATATTCGATTTCTTCCTTAACCCTGGAGATTCTATTTAATACCTTACTCAAATCAAGTGCCTCACGCACAGACCTTATTGTATCTATCATTATAAAAGCTAAAATAGTAACTACAATACTTCTTGCTACCATTGGACTTAAAATAAGAGCAAATCTCTCTATGGGTTCATGAATGTACTCCGTTAATAGGACAGAAAGAACACCCCAAAAAAGCGATGAACTTACGCATATTCTTCCTTGAAAGTGTAATTTTTGATTACTATAATCCCAATATTTAATCTTAAATACACTTTCCATAAGTAGGCCAGTTATGTATTCTAATATGGTGGCTCCAAGCATACCTCCTATATACACCTTCCATATGATATTTTTATATGGCAAGGTAATAAGGAGAATTAAAATTGCCCCAGTTCCATAAATCGGCAACATCGGAAGCCTTAAAAAGCCACGATTGACAAACTTTTTCTGCCTTATCGAAACATAAGTTGATTCAAAACACCAGCCAATTAAACTGTATATAAAGAAAAACAATATCCATTGTATTAATGTGTATGAGTACATTCTTTTTCACCCTTTTTTTCCTCTACCAATGACTTGTTGGTTTTTTGGAAAGATACTTTTCTTTCGTTGCTAACCCACCTCTTATATGACGTTCTGATTTGTTCAGATCTAATATTTTCCGTGTCTGCTTTGCCAGAGATGGATTGATCTGAAGCAATCTGTCCGTAACATCTTTATGCACTGTGCTTTTTGAAATCCCAAACTCTTTTGCTGTTTGGCGTACAGTCGCATTGTTTTCAATGATATAATTTGCTATATCAACGGCTCTTTCTTCAATGTATCCTTTCATATAAGTCTTTTCCGATAAAATCGGAATCCCCCTGCAATACTTGTTTCTACATTCTATGCAAAGCATAGAATTTGTATGCAGGAGATAATTAATTACACTACCCTCTTGCTTCTTATAATAACATTATTTTGTATAAATTACATCTTCTTTTTTTGTATCTGCACTAAAATGATCTTTTAATTCAGCATCATATGCTTTTTCAAAAAAACCATCAGCTGTTAATGTCTTAATTTCATTGTTTAACCAATCCAACAAATCAGAGTCGTCTTTGTTTACAGCTGGGGCAATTGTATCTTGACTTCCTACGTTTCCATCAACGATAGTAAACCCTTCATTTTCAAATACCCACGCAAATAATAGGGTATTATCATGAGCTAATGCATCGCCTCTTCCATCTTTTAACGCCTGGAAAGTTTCTGTATTCTCTTCATAGGATATCAATTTAACATTTGGATACTTTTCTGTAAAATATAATTCAGCAGTCGTTCCCTTATTTACAATTAGAGTTTTACCATCTAGGTCTTCAATAGATTTAATTTC
>CAYYVJ010000003.1:0-56698 GCA_964475115.1 uncultured Lachnospiraceae bacterium | reverse complement strand
CCTAATACCACCACTACTTCCCCCTTATGTAGAGAGAGGTCAATGCCATTTAGAACTTCTCGATCACCAAAGTTTTTATGCAAATCATTTATTTGTAATATTACTTCTTGTTCTTCCATATATGATACCTTCAACTTTCCCATTTTGTTTCTAACTTCTTTGATAGCAGTGACAACGGATAACATATTATGAAAAACAATATAAACAAGAAGGAATAAATCCAAAAGGATTCTTTTGTTCTTTCAATAATTTGTTGTCCCCTTTGTATTACATCTACTACGCCGATTAGAACTACCAAAGAAGTGGTTTTTATCATTCTAGTAGCTAGACTGATTGCACCTGGAATAATTCGTCTAATGGCTTGTGGAAACTGTATATATATAAAAAGTTGTATTTTACTTAATCCTACAGAAAGTCCAGATTCCAATTGTGTCTTAGGAAGAGATTCTAAAGCTCCTCTTACGATATCTCCCATTTCAGCTGTTCCCCACATGGTAAAGACAAGGATAGAGGCAAATTCCCCCGATATATTAATATTAAGTATTCTCGGAATGAAGAAGAAGAAAGAAAACAACCATACCATCAAAGGAATAATGCGAAACGCTTCTAAATATATATCTGTTAAACATTTAATGATTCTATTCTTTGACATTCTAAAAATTCCAAATATAAATCCACTAAAAAATGAAATAAACAAGGATACAATTGCAATCATAAGAGTATTTCCTAGTCCATCTAATAGCAATTTATAACTTTCAAAAATAACCCTAATTCCCGTACTCTGCATGGCGTAACCTCCTTTCAATTATTCTTAAAATAATGGATAAAGGTAGAATTAAAATCAAATAGGTTACTGTTAATAGTAAAAGTGCTTCATTTGTTTTATAATATAAACCAATTATGCTTTTGGTTACATAGAGTAGCTCTGGTATTGCTATTGCACTTAAGATAGAAGTTTCTTTCAACAAGAAAATAATATTTGCACTTAGGCTAGGCATAGAAACTGAAACCGCTTGGGGCAATATAACATTTTGCATAATCTGTTTCTCACTTAATCCTATGCTAAGCCCAACTTCTACTTGATTTTTCGTCACGGATTCAAGTCCACTACGAAAGGATTCTGCCATATAGCTTCCCCCCAGAAAACAAAGGCCTATAATAGCACAAACTGTACCACTTAACTTAATACCTATCTGTGGCAATCCAAAATATAAGAAAAACACCTGAATTAACAAAGGAGTATTACGTGATAACTCTATATACACCTTTACAATTCCTACTACTCCTGTCACTTTATAATATTGTATAAAACAGCAAATTAATCCTAAAATGCTTGCTGATAGTATTCCCCAGAAGCTTATAATCAATGTGACTTTCGCTGCTTCAGCGTAAAGAGGAATTACCTTTTCTATAAATGACCAACTCATATTTATTGCCTTCCTTTTTCATTTCATAGTATTCCAATATGAAATACAGGGTTACTGAATGGATTATATAATTAATATATGACTTTGTCAATAACTTATTTATTCATTTTGACAAACCTCATGCAAAATGGTACTCTATCTCTTATGATAGTTATTAAAGGAGGAAAAACATTGGATACACAGTCACAAGTAAAGGGAAACGGCCTATCTAGTAGTGAAAAAGCTTTATTTCTTGGTTGTTTTTATACTTTTTTTGTAAACGGAGGCTTAGCACTTATTTTAGGAGCCATTTTACCTTTTATGAAGGATACTTATAATTTAAATTATCAATTAACAGGTTTACTAATATCAATGCACTCTATAGGAAACTTAATCTCTAGCTTTTTAGGAGGAGTCTTGCCTGTATATTTAGGGAAGAAAAAAAGCATTATTCTATTTTGTAGCTTTGGTGTCATTGCTTTTCTTCTTATGATTTCATCTGGCAATCCTATTGTTTTATTAATTGCATTTTTATTTACCGGCCTTAATCGAGGTGCTGTAAGTAACTTTAACAACACTGTTATTAACGATATTGCAACCGGTCAAGCTTGGGCTTTAAACTTACTTCACAGTGTTTTTGCTATTGGAGCTTTTATTTCACCTTTTATCGCTCTATTTTTCACAAGAAACAATCCAAACGGATGGATTTATGCAGCACTTGTTTTAGCATTCATGTGTTTAATAGAAATAATAGTATATAGCACCATGAAAATTCCAAACCCTAACCCAGTCAAAAGAGAAGGTAAAGTGAAAAGTGATTGGGGATTCTTAAAAAACAAATACTACCTTGTTGCCTGCGGTATCTTATTTTCTTATCTTTGTGCAGAGCAAGCTATTAATGGTTGGTTAGTAACTTACCTAAAAGAGTCTGGGATTTTAAGTGGTACTTTTGCCCAAAGTATGGCCAGTCTATTGTGGATTGTTATTTTAGTTGGAAGATTAACAAGTGCTTATCTCTCCAGTAAAATCAAAAAATCCAAATTGCTTTTAGTTAGTTCCTTAGGATATTTAGCCTTCTTTATTCTATTGTTATCAGGTAGAACGCTTACACCTGTTGCCATAGGAATCGTAGGTGTAGGATTTTGTATGGCTGGTTTATATCCAACCACAATTGCAAGTATTGGTGGTATTGTAAAGCAATATCCTCTTGCTCTAAGCTTCCTATTAACCTTTGCCGGTTTAGGCTCAATCCTAATGCCAGCTATCATTGGAGCAGTCGCTGAAGTTGTAGGAATCATAGGAGGTATGAGTGTTATTATCGTAGCTGTAGTTATTACACTTTTATTTATTATGTATAATGCTTATATCTATAGAAATGCAAATGAATTATAGAAAAAGAGATGACCATCGAGGGATGGTCATCTCTTTTTTGTTAAGAAATTTTACTTTTTAAAAATAATAAAAATTTTCCTCTTTACAAATTTCCTATTCTATGATTAAATAGAGAAAATTCAGGAGGTAATTATCATGTCATCAAAAAATCAAGTAGTCGGCTATTTGCCTGATGAGCGACCACCCGTTGTAAGTTTGATCTTATTCGCTTTACAGCAAATCGTGGTTATGTTTCCCGCAACTGTATTAGTTGCATTAATTACAGGTTTTCATGTTTCTACAACAATCTTTGCAAGTGGTCTTGCAACTCTCTGTTTCATTCTTGTAACTGGAAGAAAAATTCCATTATATTACGGCTCAAGCTTCTCATACATAGCTGCTATCGCTTCTATTATGAGTGCAGAAGCATTTCAATCCTTTTCCCTTAATGATAAAATTTCAATTGCACAATTTGGTATTGTAATGTCAGGATTTGTTTCTATCCTTGCAGGTTTTATTATTCAACGTTCTGGGAAAAAGACAATTGACAAAGTTCTTCCACCAACCGTAACAGGAAGTATTGCTATTATTATCGGATTATCTCTTGCATCAAATGCCATGACAAATGCTTCTTCATTTCCAGCATCTGTAAGCTCTAGTCAAATAGATTTTGCAGGAAATATGGCATGGATCATTGCATTAGTAACCCTTTTCTCTACAATTATATATTCTGTATACTTAAAGGGTAAGCTTAGTCAGTTGCCTATTCTTTTTGGCCTTTTGACAGGTTATGCGACTGCTGTTGTAATTGGAATGATTACTGGAATTCCTTTCGTTTCCTTTGATACGATTGAAACTGCCAGCATTATCACTCTTCCTATTTTCACTTTCCCTAAACCTTCCATGGCTGCTATAGCTGCAATCATGCCAATCGCTATCGCTACCATACCTGAATCAACTGCTCATATTTATCAATTGGATATCTATGTAAATGATTTAGCAAAGAAAAAGGGATCAAAGAAAAAATATGACATCGAAAGCAAACTTGGCCTTAACTTAATCGGTGATGGTATCGGGGATATCGTTTCAGGAATGATTGGTGGACCAGCTGGTACCAACTATGGTGAAAATATTAGTGCTATGGCCTTATCAAAGGTATTTTCTGTACCAGTACTAATTTTAGCTGCTGTCATTACTATGGTTATCTCTTGCTTCACTCCACTTATCAATGTCATCTACTCTATACCTACTGCTGTTATCGGTGGCCTTTCCATCTATTTATTCGGTGTTATTGCAGCTCAAGGTATTACTATCATGATGGATCGTAAAGTAGATATGTTTAAATCAAAGAACTTAGCCGTTATCGCCGTTATCCTTATTATCGGTCTAGGTGGAAGTTTTGGTTTTGAAAGCGGAATGATTCCTATGTTTGGTTATGAATTCCCTGCTATCGCTTCTGCCGCTGTAGTAGGTATTGCACTAAACTTACTACTATCTATTGGTGAAAAAGAAGTAGTAGAAGCTTAAATACATTAAACACTTTCCTACATGCAAGAAGCAAAGCTTCTTCCATGATACTTAAAAAGGTGGTCCTAAGGACCACCTTTTTAAGTATCATTTTAAGGCACTATTCTATTTATGACATCCAATAAAACTTGATTCGGATCTTGGCTTAGCTCCCACACAAAAGCACCACCTAATCCCTTTGTATTTACATATTGGCTCTTTATTTCAATAGAACCTTCATCTTCATAACTAATAAAGGTACTACCATCAAATAACCAAGGAACGTAAGATTCTCCATGATAATATCTGGTAAACTCTGACTTATTTAAATATTTGGACTCTATCTCTCCATATGTAATACTTCTACCATCTGAATAGGTTTGATAAAGACCGCGATTCACATTGGATACTTGATTGTAAATATGTCCAAAAAACGGAATTCCAAGTACTATCTTCTCTTTCGGAAAACCCTTTGCTATCCATTCTTCAACTCCTGCATCTACACTCCATTTATATTGTTGAGAATGATCTCCATTTTGATATAATGGGGCGTTAAAATCTGTATACTTATCCCACGTACCATGAATATCATAGGTCATAATATTGGCGTAGTCTAAATATTGATGATAAGAACTTATTTCCGTATTGCTTGTGAAACTACTTCCTGCAGCACCTGCAATGGTAAGAAGGTATTGCCTTTGATCAATTGCACTTCTTGCATCTAGTTTTTCTCTAAGTACCTTTAGCAGCAACGTAAAGTTCTGTCTATCTTCTGGCCTTTTACTATTTGTAGACAAACCACCACTTACTGGATATTCCCAATCAATATCGACCCCATCAAATCCATGCTCTACAATAAAATCCACACAACTATCTGCAAATGAATTTCTAGATTCCTCTGTAAGTGCTAGGTCAGAGAATTTCCCTGACCAAGTCCACCCACCAACTGATATTAAGGTTTTTAGGCTAGCATTTTCTTGCTTTAATTGCCTCAATTTTTTGAAATTTCCCGGATCAATATCTGGATAACCCATAGTAATTTTTAAATCATCACTAATATTTGCAAATGCATAATTAAGATGTGTTACTTTATTTGGATTAAGCTTATCAGGTAAATACCCTGAATAACTAGCCCAAGCAGCATAATAGCCTACAATTTT
Source organism: uncultured Lachnospiraceae bacterium (assembly GCA_964475115.1). GTDB lineage: Bacteria > Bacillota > Clostridia > Lachnospirales > Lachnospiraceae > CAYYVJ01. The sequence goes on along the minus strand of CAYYVJ010000003.1, from coordinate 51,255 downwards.
TTTAACTCTATTACTTTTTACTTCTACTACTTTAGATGGTGTTAATGCTTTTGTAGTTGTCTCTAACTCTTTTGTGGTCTCAGTATTGCTCACCATTAAGCTTTGCCTTTTATTGATACTTATTACTCCTATTATTAGTAAAATACCCAGCAAAGAAAACAGAAACCATTTCTTGTTTTTTATTTTTTCACTCATCTTGTGCTCCTTATGAAATGTTTGAATAGCAGATTTCAATCATAACATTAATGGATTTCAACGTAAATAATGGTTTACGTTTTTCCTCTGGTAACTTCTGGACGAACCAAAAAAAGGTGTCTCTCCTTCTTATTCGGACAGACACCTTTTGTTTTATTTATAAATTTTTAGAAAATAGGTACAACAGCACCTTCATAATTTTCTTCAATATAAGCTTTTACTTCATCACTTTGTAATGCTTTAATAAGTGCCTGTATATCTTCTCTCTTTTCATCGCCCGCTTTTATAGCAACTACATTACCATATGTTACCGCCGAGATTGATTCTTTATCTTCAATTGCAAGCGCATCCTCACCTACACTCAACCCTGCTTCAATTGCATAATTACCATTGATAACAGCTAAGTCTACATCTTGCAAAGTTCTTGGCAATTGAGCCGCCTCAACTTCAACTATTTCAACATTTTTAGGATTTTCTACTATATCATTAATTGTGGCAAACAATCCTATTCCTTCTTCTAGTTTGATAATCCCATTTGCTTCTAGCAATAAAAGTGCTCTCGCCTCATTGGTTGTATCATTTGGAACTGCTATTTGTGAACCTTCCGTTAAAGCTTCGATTGAATCAACTTTTCCGGCATATATCCCAAAAGGTTCATAATGAATCGTTGCTACAGAAACAATGTCTGTTCCATTTTCTTCGTTAAAGCTATCTAGGTAAGGTTGATGTTGAAAAAAGTTAGCATCTAAACTTCCATCTTCTACACCTAGATTTGGCAAAACATAATCTGCAAATTCTACAATTTCCAATTCATATCCTTCTTTACTTAGTGATTCTTTCACTACCTCTAGAATCGCTGCATGAGGTGCAGGGCTTGCTCCTACAACCAAATTCTCAGACTTTTTTGCACATCCTACCACTCCTAAAGCAAGAAGTACACCTACTAATAATAAACTAATTTTTTTCATACAATTTTTCCTCCTATATCTTTCTTTTTATGTTTCATTAAATTCTTTTATCAAATCTTTTTGAAAGTCTTTCTCCTAATTCTTGCATTATCTGAACTACTATTACTAAAATTCCTACTGTAATTAACATAATATCCATTTGATAACGATGTAGACCATATCTAATTGCAATATCTCCTAGTCCACCACCGCCAACAAAACCTGCCATTGCTGAATAACCTAAAATGGTAGTAATTGCTATGGCTGCGCCATTTAAAAGAGCTGGTTTGGCTTCTGGTAAAAGTACCTTTGAAATAATTTGAAAAGGAGATGCTCCCATAGATTCTGCTGCTTCCACAATACCAGGATCCACTTCTTTTATCGAAGCTTCTACTAATCTAGCTACATAAGGCGCTGAAGCGATTACTAAAGGGACAATTGCTGCGGTAGAACCAATAACTCTTCCTATCAAGAATCTTGTAATAGGAATAACTAATATAAGTAGTATCAGGAAGGGAACAGAGCGTAAAATATTAATCGCAAATCCAAGAACCTGATTTAAACTTGGTTTCGAAAGTATTCCATTTTTATCGGTCACCACTAGCAATATTCCTAGAGGTAAACCAAGAAGGTATGCAAATAGAGAGGATACTATAGTCATGTATAAGGTTTCGCCTAAACCTTCTAACAACATTAAAACAATCTTATTATCCAATTTCATCACCCTCCTCTTTATAAGTTACATTTTGTGTATCTAGAAATGCAATTATTCTTTGAACTGCTTTTTCATCTTCTGGTAACTGTATAATCATATGCCCAAAAGCATTTCCACCAATATTTTTTGTGTCAGCATACAATATATTAATTGGTATCTTACATTGTAATATCATATTGGAAATAATAGGTTCAAAAGAAGAGCGCCCATCAAATACGATTCTTAATTTCTTTTCACCCTTAAATTGGCTAATATAGTTGTTTCCAGAAAAGATCAATTGTTTTGCAATCTTAGACTTTGGTTTTGTAAATACTTCTGATACATCTCCAATTTCAGCTATTTTGCTGTTATCTATAATAGCGACTTTTTGGCAAATTTCCTCAATTACACTCATTTCGTGAGTAATAATTACAATCGTAACTCCCAGCTTTTTATTAATATCTTTTAGAAGGGATAAAATAGAGCGAGTAGTTGTAGGATCTAAGGCACTCGTTGCTTCATCACAAAGAAGTACTTTCGGGTTGGTCGCTAACGCTCTTGCAATTGCAACTCTTTGCTTTTGCCCACCAGAAAGCTGTGTAGGATAAGCGCTTGCCTTATCACTAAGCCCTACTATTTCAAGTAGTTCCAAAGCTCTTTTCTTTGCTTCCTGTTTTGAAACTCCTGCAATCTCCAAAGGAAAGCAGATATTTTGCAAACAATTTCTTTGCATTAATAAATTAAACTGCTGGAAGATCATCCCCATCCCTTGTCTTTCTTTGGATAGTTCTGCTTTTTTTAAGGTAGACAAATCTTTACCATTAAAAACTACACTTCCAGTTGTAGGCCTTTCTAAATAGTTTATACAACGTACTAAAGTGCTCTTTCCTGCACCACTTAACCCAATAATTCCAAATATTTCTCCTCTTTGGACTTCCAAATTAATATCTTCTAGTGCAACAACTTTACTGTTTTTGCTTAGAAAAGTTTTACCAAGTCCTATTATCTTAATAATTGCTTCTTGTTTCATAAGTTTATTCCCCCTTATGCTCAATTCTTGCATTTCATACATTAATAGTATGAATTATTTTGATTAGTATAATTGATAACATTACCCTTGTCAATCTTTTTTTTGAAATTACTTGATATATAGCTAATACATATGCTATTATATGTTTTGTATATTAAAAACAGGAGGAATTAAAACATGGAATCAGACCCGGACGGGAATAATATCATATCACAATTGATATTATTAATAATTTTAACTTTAATTAACGCTATTTTCGCTTGTGCAGAGATGGCAACAGTTTCTGGAAACAAGAACAAAATTAAGAGGTATGCAGATGAAGGAAATAAAAACGCTCTTACAATCTTAAGATTACTAGATGACCCTAGTAAATTCTTGTCAACAATCCAAGTAGTTATAACACTAACAGGATTTTTTGCCAGTGCTTCAGCCGCTACTAGTCTTGCAGATCCATTTGGACAAGTATTAGCTGCGTTAAAGATGCCCTATAGTAAGCAAATCTCATTTATACTTGTAACTGTAATATTATCTTATTTTACTTTAGTTTTTGGTGAATTAGTTCCAAAAAGGATTGCTATGCAAAATCCCGAGAAAATAAGTATGATTTTCATACAGCCAGTTTCATTTGTATCTAAATTCGCTTCCCCCTTTGTTCGATTTTTAACCTTCTCTACGAACATTGTTCTAAGAATAATAAAAATTGACACAAAGAACCTAGAGGATGAAATTTCCAAAGACGAGATTAAAACGCTAGTTGCAGTAGGACAAGCACACGGTATTTTTAACATTCAAGAAAAGGACATGATTAATTCAATTATCGAATTTGAAAACAAACAAGCGGTCGAGATTATGACTCCGCGAATTGATGTGTTTTCTATAGATATAGAAGATGAACCAAGTGATTATCTTAGCGAATTATTAGAGACAAAATTTTCACGAATCCCTGTATATGAGGACAACATTGATAACATTATTGGAATCTTGTATATTAAAGACTTCTTAAAAGAAGCTGTTAAGACTGGAGCTTCCAATGTGGATATTCGCTCTCTTCTTGTTTCTCCCTATTTAGTACCGGAGAATAAAGATATTGACGAATTATTTAAAGAATTACAAGCTCAACAAAAACATATCGCTATTTTAATTGATGAATATGGCGGGTTCTCTGGAATCGTTACTTTAGAAGATTTAGTAGAAGAAGTTATGGGAGAAATCGAAGACGAATATGACAATAGAGATGCAAGTATTGAACAGTTAGATGATTCTACCTACCTAATAGATGGTTTGATTAATATCGATGAGTTAAACTACAAATTAGGCTTGGGGCTTTTTTCAGAAAACTCCGATACCTTGTCAGGGCTTTTAATAGATATCATGGGAGCGATCCCGAAGGAAAGCGATAAGCGAACCATTGAAATAGGAAATTTAGTATTTAAACTAGAGAGTGTTAAGAAAAAACGTATTGATAAAATAAGACTTATTATAAGAGAAATAGAAAATCAACTATAATATAATGAAACCGGTGAAGCCTGAAAAAAGCTCACCGGTTTTTTATGTGTACTAATTTGCATTTTTTTCTAAAATAATGAAAGTGTTAGGAATAAAGATGCTGTCAAAGTAGCTACAAGAGTAACAACTGTAATCTGTGTATTAATGGAAGGGCCAGCAGTATCCTTAAAAGGATCACCTACGGTATCTCCAACTACAGCTGATTTATGTGCTGAAGAATTTTTTCCACCATGATTTCCAGCTTCAATATATTTTTTTGTATTATCCCAAAGTCCACCTGCATTTGACATAAAGAGTGAAAGCAAAAGTCCCGTTACAATATTTCCTGTAATAAAACCACCAATTGCTTCTACACCACCGATAAATCCAACTAAAAGAGTAGCAATAATTGCCATAAGACCTGCAGGAATTAATTCTTTTATTGCACCCTCTGTAGCAATTTCAATACATTTATCATACTCAGGTACAACACCTTCTTTTCCTTCTTTAAGCCCAACAATTTCTTTAAATTGACGATGAATTTCCTGTATCATACGTTGCGCATTTCTATCCACACCAAGCATAAGCATTGCTGAGAAAAGTGCAGGTATTGCAGCTCCTACAATTAATCCAAAAAATACCATAGGGTTTAATACATCAAATCCAGTTAAGTAGTTTTCCCCCAGTCCAATATCCACTGCAGCTGTATTAACTTCACTAATAAATGCTCCTAGAAGAGAAATTACGGTAAGCCCAGCTGCACCAATCGCAAATCCCTTTGTAATTGCTTTTACTGTATTTCCTGCGCTATCCAAAGAATCTGTAATTTCAAGCGCTTTTTCTCCTAAATCCCCCATTTCAACTAAACCCCTAGCATTATCTACAATGGGACCATATGCATCATTAGAAATAATCATACCTACAATTGAAAGCATACCAACTGCTGCCATAGAAATACCAAACATTGCATATCCAGGTCCTAATGGTTCACAAACCTTAAATGCCAATAAAGCAGAAAGTCCAATACCTACCATGGAAGGCAATACGCTCATAAATCCATATGAAATACCAGATAATATAGTAAAGGCAGGTCCTGACTCAGATGCCTTAGCAACCTCATGAACAGGCTTTTTTGTATCATTTGTAAAATAGTCACTTGCCAATCCGATTAATACTCCAACCGTTAAACCAATTGCACTTGCAAACCAAATACGCCATTCAAATCCAAATGCCAAGGTTGCAACCGCTGTTAATGCACCATAAATCACTGTAGTTACATATGTATTGCTATTTAATGCTCTAGTTGGATCCCCATCTTCCTTCATGCTAGCGGTTAAAACCCCAATAATAGAAGCAAGTAGCCCGATTGCTGCATAGCAAAATACCATACTTACGTTTTTAGAATCACCTTTATCAAGTGCCGTTGCCATAACTAGCGCTGCCGCCATAGAAGCTACATTTGAATCAAATAGATCGGCGCCCATTCCAGCCACATCACCTACATTATCTCCTACATTATCAGCTATAACAGCCGGGTTTCTAGGATCATCTTCTGGAATACCTAATTCAACTTTACCAACAAGATCAGCACTAATATCTGCTGTCTTTGTAAAAATACCACCACCTGCTTTTGCAAAAAGTGCTAATGAGCTAGCTCCAAAGCTAAAACCAAGTAATGCAGTTGTGTTTTTAGTTAAAAGTAAAACCAAAGTAACACCTAGTAAACTTGAGCCCACGACAGCCATTCCCATAACCGCTCCGCCTCTATAGCCTGACATAAAAGAAGGTTTAATTCCTTTTGTCGATGCTTCTGCTGCTTTTGCATTAGCAATAGTCGCAATACTAATACCAACTTTACCTGCTATGCCAGAAAAAATTGCTCCACATAAATATGCTACGGCCATTACCAAATTTGTCCAAATATTTCCTTTCCAAACCGGTGAAGGAAGCAGTAAAAAGATAATAACTGCAATTACCCCACAAAAACGTGCAAGTACTTTATACTCTTTTGTCAAAAAGGTATTTGCTCCATTTCGAATCAGTTTACTAACCTCTGCAATACGTTCATTTGAAGATGGTTGAGATACAACCCACCTATACAACCAAAGTGCTGCTCCAAATGCCAAAACCGAAATGATAATTGATACTAATTGAAAAAAAACTACTCCTAAATTCAATCCACTCATCTCCTTAATCAAAATTTTGTCCATTTTAAACGCTACATCACAAATAGTAGCACTTTTGTATAATTTGTGCAAGTATCCCGAAACATCTACTTCATTTTTAGCATTTTGCATATAGGCACAAGTAGGGAAGCTTATTGTTTTCTGACAATTTTAACCAAAAAAGGAAGCCGATTGGCTTCCTTTTGTTTCTTTGTCACAATTTAAAAGTTTGTGTTTTCAGCATTTTTAAATATGATATTTTGATAAATCTTCTTGGAAATTCTGAATTAAAGAATCAAATACAGATACTTGATCTGTTAATTCATCAATTTGACTTACATATACTGCTACGTTCGAATTAGCCTCTTGAGTAGATGCTGAATTCTCTTCTGCAATAGCAGCCAAATTCTGAATTCCTTCAAATAAATTAGTTATATTATCCGCCTCAACTTTAAGGTTCTTAGATGTCTCAACTAAAAGTTCGGATACTTTCTTCAAATGAACATTGGATTTGCTTGAACTTTCTACCGATTCTGTAAGCAAAGTATTTTCAGTTTCCAACACAACATACTGAGTATCGATTCCCTCAACCACGCTTTCAATACTTTCAACAATACCTGTAAGGCTTTCATTTATTTGATTTACTGCATTATGCGTTTCCTCAGAAAGTTTTCTTATCTCATCTGCAACAACAGAGAATCCTCTTCCTGCTTCTCCTGCTCTAGCGGCTTCTATAGAAGCATTTAATGCCAACAAACTAATTTGTTTTGCAATGGCAGAAACAATTAAAACAATTTGTGTAATATTATCTGCACTATTTTGAAGCTCATTTCCATCTTTACGAATAACACTAAACTCATTCAATACTTCATTTATTTTTACAGCAGTAGTTTCTACCTTAGAAAAGCTATCTTCTATTCCAGTCACTGCCTCTTCAATTTGCTCTTGGTTCTTCTGACTATCATCAGAAACACTCGTTACATTTTTAATACTTCCCTCTAATACAACTATGGCATGGCTAGTATCTTCTGCTTGAGTCATAGCTGCTGCTGCCACTTCATCTAGTACACCTGAAATATCAGTTGAGGTAGATTGCATCGTCTTTGAAATACCTGTAATCGATTGATTAAATGTATATAACTCATCAACCATAGCGTTAAATCCAATAAAGTCTTTTTGAATGTTTGTTTTCACTTCATTGATATGGCTCATAATTACTTCATATTCATCATTACTACGCAACTTGACAGTTTCCATAAAGTTACGATTGCTTAACTCTTCTAATTCCTTTAGAACTAATTTACGAGGACGATTAAACAAGGACGTAAGTATAAATGTAACAACTAAAGATGCCCCACCTAGAATCAAACCTTCTACTAATTCATTGGTTATAAGCAAGGATACAACCGCCATTAAAATACCAGTTAAAATAGATATCTTTAGACTCGTATTTTTGATAAAACCAAAGGAAAACATTTGATTAAATCTATACTTTTTAGTAACTTGAATATCTTTTTCAAATGTAAGTTTTAGATGAGTTTCTCCAGCATCTTGACTCACAACTTCAACTTTTATATCCTCTTTAAAGTAATTTGATACACCACTTACAAGTCCAACTAAATAATCAGACATCCCTCTTTTCGAGCGATAAATAAAACTAGCTTCTTTTGAGGAAGTTGGTATTACATCTAAAATAGGAGGAACTGCACCTTTAAATCTTTTCATTACGATTACGTGCACATCATTCATAGATTTTAAAAACTGATAAGCAGATTCATTTCTAAAAAATCCTGGATAACTTTGGCTAAATGTTCTTATATTTTCTTCACCCATGGTAAACCATATTTCTTTATGATTCTTTCCTACTTTATTCCCTACTTGGTCAACAATTCCTTTTGCAACTTTATCATCAACATTTTCCAATGGTGAAAAAATATAATCCTTTGAAATTCCGTATGATTGTAATACTTCTGAAACTATCTGTTCGCCAAATAATTTTCTACAAGACTCTACCCACGTTGATACAACAGTTCCTTTCATTCTCTCTTCTCCTTCGTATACATTAGTATATCTATTATAAGATAATTTTTAACAAATTACAATATTGTCTTTACACTTCTTCATTTATAAATACACCAGCAAGTACATTGATTGGCACTAACATTTTAGAGCTTTTTGCTTGATATCCAAAAAGCCAAGAAGTTAAATCTGAAATCGTAAACTTATAGGAAGGATTTACATTTGATCTTTGAAGAATGCTTCCCGTTTTATTACACTTCCACAGATACACTCCATTATTTCCCTTTATTACAGGATCTGTTATCTCAATTACAACTTCCACTTCTTCTTCGGATGTAATAAGAGAAAAGAAATTCTTCAAATTAAGTATGCGTGCCATAATAAATGGTTCTTTTTCTGTAGTCAAGTTATGCTCTTCCTTTACAAGAATTCCACTTATTGAAATTTTATCCAACACATACTTTTCTAGAATTCCCTGAACAAAAGAATCCATATCTTCTTCATGACATACAAGTTCTATAATACTTAATTCATCTTCTCTGACCAAGTAACAATATCCAAGCAATCTGTCTTCTTCATATAATAACTCTATGTGTCCAGCTGCTAGTTTAAGCTGGGCTAAAAGATCTTGATAATAAGCGTGGTTTCGATAAGAAAAAACATCTCTTTCATTTCCTAACATTCTTTTAGAAAATTCTATTAATTCATCTATCCTCACCGTGTCATCACTATTTAATAAAGTCATTATATTTATGGAGGCGGCTTTTAACAACCCTCGTCTTTCCACTACCATCTTTTGTTTGTCAGATACATAAGAAAAGCCATAGGGAGAATATATCTTTTCCGCAACCGGAATTAAATAAGTAAAAGCTTTACCCTCTTTATACATATCATTTAAAACCTTCACAAGAAGTTCCCTCATAATCCCTTTGCCTCGATGCTCCTTCTTAGTCGCAACCGCATAGATATAATCAACTTCTTCCTGGTTTTCTTTTATTGATAAAAGATGAGGGTTACAATGAAGCATTCCCACCACATCATTCTCAAGGTTTTTTACCAACACCTTATGATTTTCCACTTTATGATTATAGTAATAATCCAAAAACTCTTTTGTATCCTCAGGAAAAACTTCTTCATATAATTTTCTAGATTCCACTTTTTTTGATTGGGACAAATATTCTATCATACTAGCCTCTTTTATCTTTGAATAATATTATATTTTTTCACTAATTGAACTGGTTGATAAGATAATTTTGCTTTTCTTAAGCCTTCCACTCCCATGTCGTCTTCACGATTTACTAATTCCGCTTTTGGAAAACCATAAATTATAAATTGTTGATTAATAAAATTATAGAGACCTCGCATCTCAGGATTAGCCTTTTCCACATGAATATATGCTGTCTTATCCTCTTCCGAATAGCTACCAATAGAAAATGCTTCTAGCTTTCCATCAATATAAACTCCACCAATAACAAACTTTAACATCCCACAATTTTCAAGAACATATTTAATTCCTATTGATTCATAGTCAACTCGATTATATTCATCTTCTATGTTTCTTGCTTCTTTCCATTCTTCTAAAAAATCTAATACTTCTTGTCTGTTATGACAGCCAATTATATTAAACTCGTATCTACCTTCAAATTGCCTTTTAAAAGCATTTAAATGATTTTTCTTTTTGTGATATTTCTTTCCACTTAAATTTCTTAATCCTTCTGCATCATAAACATAGTCAAAATATCTTCTATCCTCTTCTACTATATATTCCTCTTCAGGAAGATCTAATATAGATACCGCTTCTTCATCCGCTAAATACATGACAAGTTTTTGATTTAACTCTTCATTAAAATATTTTTTTATTTCTTCAAAACATTCTTTTAGATCCTCTGTTTTGCATAGAGGCAACATTGTAAAAATATCATCTCCTGGTTTATATACCCACATAAGACCCTTATCAGTCAAAAAGTATTTCGTATTATAATATTGTTTCCATAAATAACTAGATAAAACAACACTCTCACAAGTCTTAGAGTGTCTTAAATTAAAATATTGTTTCAGCATCTCATAATCTTTAGGTTCTATTTCAAATAACTTTTTGCTCATACTGCTTTATTCCTTTCTACATAAGCATACAGTTAGAATACAAATTTCTACTGTATCAAAAAGGGAAACATCAATTTACAACTAAGTCTATGATGTTCCCCAATTCATATTTTATACCTCTACTGCTGCATCGGCTACATATTCAATTATTTTATTAAACAAAAAGTTCTCTTTTAGTACTTCTTTTCCGCCATATGCTTCTTCTAGTTCTTCAGCAGATGTAGCTCCTGCTTCTTCAACTGCTTTCGCTAACTCTTCAGCATATTCTTCATCTGAAATCGTAATGTTTTCTTGGTTTGCAATCATAGTCAATATCATATATTCTGCAGTTGCTTCTTCACCATAGGTTCTACATTCTGCCTCAAATTCCTCTTCAGTGGAACCTACCGCTGTAATATAATCAGCCAATTGCATTCCATACATACTTGCAAACTGAGTATAGTAATTTTTCATGCTATCAGAATATTTAGTCACAAGATCTTCAGGATAACTGTTTACTGTAGCATTTGTTTTCACAACATCCCAAACACTAGCGATTTTATTTGTTTTTGCAATTTCTTCTTTTTCAACAAGCATCTCTGCTTTTACTGATTCTTTATATTCTTCAACTGTAGCAAATTCTGTGTTAGATTTTACAAAGTCTTCGTTAAGCTCTGCAGCTTCTACACCTACGATACTATTTACTGTTACATTAAATACTACTGCCTTACCTGCTAACTCTTCACTTGTATAATCTTCAGGAAAAGTCAAATCAAGGGCCACTGTATCTCCTAACTTAACACCAACTAATTGTTCTTCAAAACCAGGAATAAACTGACCCGATCCAATGGTTAAGTTATAATTCTCAGCTGTTCCACCTTCAAAAGCTACCCCATCTAATAGACCTTCATAATTTAAATTTGCAGTATCCCCCATCTCTATAGCTTCACGGAACATACCTGCAACTCGATTGTCCAATTCTTCATCTGTTACTTCTACAGAATCCACAGTTACTTCAATATTTTTATATTCTCCTAAAGTAACATATTGAGTATATTCTGATGTCTTTTGCTTTTCACTACATCCTACTGCCAACAATGATAGCAAAAGTCCCATTGCCACAAGTCCTATTTTCTTTTTCATTTCCAAATTCCTTCCTTGTCCTTTATCATAACTAAAAGTTAAACTATAATTGGTTATACCATATTTGCAGTAAAAAGAAAAGCTTTTCAACAAAAATTCACACTTTTAGTCAAAATAAAAGAACTACACCTTATATACTTTAAGATCTGCATATTCTCCTATCATTGGGGCCAATTGACGAAAACCAATTTTTCCACCACCAAGCAATGGACCATAAGTAGCTCCATCATCTACAAAAGAAAATATTTCAAGGTCATTTATAAAGAACTTTACACTATTTTCTTTTTTTAAAAGCCCTAAATGATAAGGCGGCTTTCCATCTTCTACATTTGGTATTGGATCTCCTCCTTGTGCGGCCATATGGAAGCCATAACTTTTCCTTAGATTGCATGTATGAAAAGCTCTTTCCTCTTGCTCTTTTCTTCTAAAATAAGATACATGAAATGCATTTATATCCCCATGATGATACAGAGGATATTCCCCTGTTCTTTTTCCAAGTGATGCATCAAATAAATCTTCTCCATTTCTTCCTTTAGCAGCAAAAAACAAAATGCAAAGTCCCGGTTCTTTTATCGGCCAAAAATTCCACTCTATATAAAGATCTGAAGGAAATTCCTCCTTACACCATAAGACATAATTAGCTTTTTGTTCTTGCGATGCATCTATTTGATTTTCTAGTCTCAGTCTATTGTCAGGAAAAGATATCTTAGCAGAACCCTCCAAAATAAAATCCTTTATATCTTCTTTACAACTAAGTGGGTTTTCATAGATTAATGATTTCTTTATTATTTTACCCAATCTTCCCATTTTACATCCTCCATTTTTTCAGGAATGAATTCTTTTGCCAACTCAAGAGCCACAATGGTATTCAAACACCATTGTGCAGTAAAATTTGTAGAAATCCAAAACATTTCATCCAAATTTTCTGTATTCACATAATTTTTTACTTGCTCTATTTTAAATTCATCCTCTTTGTTTTTTCCTGTCAAAGAATGAACTAATACCTGCCATACTTTATAGCCTAACTCTTTTGAGCGATAATGTTTCGCTGCATATGCAGCAATTCCTGCAGCCATATAAGGATAAGACCAACCTTTTCCATCTAATAATCCATTGGATTTTTTTTCTTTTTCCTCTGGAGTCAAATAATAAAATTCACCAAACTCTGCTAGCATTTCCTTAAATTCAGGGTCATCTATCATTTCTGCTAGTTCAAACCATGTTTGTGGTCCCCCCATACAAATAGCTAGATGGGATCCTCCTGAAGCATTTTCTCCTATATAACCCAAATGCCCTGTTGCAGGATCATATTCAAAATTAGAACCAGAAATTAATTTCAATGGTGCCTTCTTAATATCTTCTATTCCAACTATTATCTTATCCCGATATTTTTCATTTTGATTTCTTTCCCACTCAGTCATCCAATTGGAACAATAGGTAGACCAATCTGGTCCACTTCTTGCATGAGTAGGCAGCTTCATTTCTTCTTTTCTATAAAAAAATCGCAAAGGATTTATTGTAATTGTAGAAAAGTCACCATCTTTTACATCTTCAAACACATCCCCCATACGGTAATCACCACCGGTTAAATAGTAGAAGGCACGATGATGTCCTGCCATAGCGATACGTGGTTCTTTACACGAATCACCCCAATGCAATACATTATGCCTAGACCCTATTCCTTTATAATCGCCCAAATGATAGGTATCTACTTCTGATGCATGTCGACTCATAGCCTCAGCCACTGTATAAATATCTTCTCTACCAGTACGCATAAATGCAAACCACAACCATAAAGTCGGAACAAGTTCTGTATTTTGCCAAGCATAGCCTCCCATATCGTATTTCCAACCATGTCGGGCTGCATCATAAGTATGCATTACATCACCATAATGAAATAAACCATACCAATTTCTTTGATCAATCTCTTTCTTATAGAAATCAAAAGCAACATCTAGCTGTTCCTCTAACCATTTTTTTAAAGGAGTGTCTTTTTCGACAAGACTCCAATCTCCTATCGCTTTCACAGAATGATAATACTCAGGGCTTGCAAGCAACCTTACAGGCTTCTGTACTTTCATCACACAGATTTCAAGTTCATCATCTTTTGCAATTTTTCCGTCAAATCCAAATAGCGTAAGCTCATTTGTATTTGCTATTCCATAAGGTGTACTTCCAACTTCATCAAAACCTTCATAGTAGGCTTTCGAATGAGCTACCGTATCATAATGCCTTAAGTCCATAGCCTCTGCTTCTGGTGACCAAATATATGCAGTAATTTTTGCTTCTGTCTTACTCATGTCCTCAATCCAAAGAGAGGAAGGATACTTTTGCCAGAAATCTTTCATTCCAATGGCAATTCCACCATTTTCGCCTGTCGCATATACAAGACCTTTTCCCCTTTTACCATGAATCGAGTCAATAAAAGAACAATTTTCTTTTCCCGTTCTCTTCTTTATACTAAAATGACTTGGACTATCCTGGTAATAGCGATAACTATCCCAAATAGTCATATCTTTCACTGCTTCAAAAACGATATCATCCTTAGCTGTTTCAAAGGATAAAAATTCTCCTTGCATTTGTCTTTTATAAATATCCGAATCAATTCTAGGTCTCCAGCTAGACATAAGTTGTAAGGCTTCATGAAAATATCCATAGTCTCCTGCTATTTTCACATGCCTATTATAAAGTTCACCTTCAATAGGGCAAAAGAATTGAATTCCAATGTTTTTAACAAAATCTATCTCTGCTTGACCATCATATAAAAATGTATGGGTAATTTCTATATCTGTAGAATTATAATATAGGACAAAACGAAGAATAAAAGGAAGCATTTCTCTTCCACTATCAATATTCTTATGAATACCCTCTATTTTTATTACGCATTTCAAAGATCCTAAATCTTCTATGTATGCTTTTTTAATTTCCCCTATATAAGGAACCTCTCTACGAATAAAATCTTTTCCTTCATAGCTTCTTTCTTCTAACGAGCAAATCAATTGTCCAGAGGATACAGACTTTCTTCCATTTATCATCAAATCTGTAATCACTTTATTTCCTTTTTTTGGAATACAAGCTGTAGCTGTTCCAGTATTAATATAAATGTTATCTTTATCTTCTTTCACTTCAATCCCCCTGATAGAAGCCACAGCATCACCTTTTTCTAGGGAAAAAAATTCTCCTTCAGCACAAGCCGTATGAGAAGTCCATTTTATGCTTCCATCCTGCCAATAAGCAATTGCTTTGCTTTGAACAGGAAGCTCTTTCCCTGTTTCATTTTTAAGCAAAAACGAATCCCCTTCATGCATGACTCCTTTTTTCCATGGTGCCCCAAAAGACACATATCCAAGCTTTTGTCTGTTTTCCATCCAATGAAATCCTATGCGTTCACTCATTACCCTTCTCCTTATCATGTTTTTTGTTAATCTCCATGCGCCTATTATATCTCATGAACTTTCTTCTTAACAATAGATTTTCTAATATAAAAAGAACCCTAGTACTTTTCTAGTAAATAAAAACTAGGATGCCACAAGTTTGCGACACCCCCTTTTTTTATAAGTTTGCTTTTATTTTCTCAATTATTTGATTGTATTCTTCTTGACTTAAATATACTTGGTCAGGATTCATAGCAAAAACCCCACCCCATTCAAATTCTTCTTTGTATTTAGGTACTAAATGAAAATGTAAGTGGTGGCCAGTATCTCCATAAGCTCCATAATTTATTTTATTTGGATTAAATGCAGCTTGTAACGCCTTTGAAACCTTTGCAACATCAAAAAAATATGCATTTCTTTCTTCCTCTGTTAGTTGAGTCATATCACCCAGATGATAATTATGCGCTACAATTACTCTCCCTTTATGACTTTGTTCTTTAAACAAATATAGTTTTGATGTCTCTAAATCACATATTTTAATTCCAAACTTTTCTACTAATTCGCCTTCCATGCAATATGCACAATTCATATCTCTTTCCATTTAAAAACCTCCTAAAATGTTTTGTATATACAAAGTTTATCACTCAAATAAGTTTCTTACAACTTGTTTTCATATAAGTAGGAATTTCATATGCAAGCATTGCTATCCAACCACCCAAGCAAGCATATGCAATTCCTGCAATTGCAAATCTCGGAGCCAATAAGTATACAAGCCCCACACGAAATATCATTTGAACCGCCGTCGCTACTAGAGTCACTCTCATTTTTCCCATGCCTCTAAAATACCCTTGAAGTCCATTGGTTATAGCTGGCAGTAGATAAAAGAATGCCATTGGGCGCAAATAACTAACTCCAAGTGGAATAATATCATAATCTCCCTCTGTTACAAATAGTTTCATAATATGAGGCGCTCCTAAATAGACTACCGTAAAAATCAAAATCCAATACACAAATTCAATTAGCATTCCAACACGAAATCCTTTTCTCATTCTTTTCTCTTGATTCGCACCTCTATTTTGAGCTATAAAAGTGGTCATACTATGGGAAATACTTTGTTCTGGAGTAAAGGCAAAGTCATCAACCTTGGTAACAGCATTAAAAGTTGCAATTACGTCCACTCCCAAAGGATTAACTGCTCCTTGAACTAAAAACTTTCCAAAATACAAACATGTCTGTTGCAAGGCAGTCGCCCAACTATAATGAACTGTCTTCTTCAAAAGAACAGAATCTACTTTCCATTGATCTTTCTTTAACTGTAGCAATGGCACTTTTTTATAAACATAAATCACACAAGATATAGCAGAAAAGGCTTGTGCTATTATAGTAGAATAAGCTGCACCTGCCACATCCAACCTTAACACTCCAACAAAAAGAATATCAAGTGCAACATTTATAACAGAAGCTATCATCAAGAAAATGATAGGTGTTTTTGAATCTCCAATACTTCTTAATGCGGAGGAATAAACATTATAAAAAAATGTAAAAATTAGACCTAGTAAAATAATCCTCAAATAAGTAGCAGCCAAGCCTACAATTTCTTCTGGAGTTTGAATCAAGTACAAAATAGGTTTAATAAGTATATAACAAATAATGCTTACTGTAACAGTAAAAACTAAACCTATAATTATTGTTGTGGAAATTTCTCTTCTCAAATCATCTTCATTTCCTGCCCCATAATATTCACTCATAATCACTGAGGCACCCATACAAATTCCAACAATAAAAAATATTATTATATTCATAATGGGATTTGATGCACCTACTGCTGCGAGAGATTCTTTTCCTGAAAATTTTCCTATTACAATAGAATCCACCATATTATAAGTAAGCTGAAACATGTTTCCTAAAACTAAGGGTAAAGCAAAGCTAATAAGTTGTTTAGATATCTTTCCTTTTGTCATATTTTTCATCTGCGTTCTCCTATTCACAAACTATACCTTATCAGCAGAAAACAAAAAATATCGTCATCAACAATTGTCCTTGACGATATTTTTTATAGTATAAATCATAATGATAACTACCTATTTTTTTCATATACTCCAAGACGGGTATTCGCTCTAATCAACTTGATTTTTGCAATTTCTAAGCTATGTTCATCTGAGATAGAACTGGAAATTATTCCTTCGGCACGGGCTTTGGCCCTCTTTGCTCTCTCAATATCAATATCTTCTAACCATTCAAATGTTGTAGCTGCAACAAGTACCAACTCTTTTGAAACCCTCAAAAACCCTCCAATACAAGCTGCACTGTGGAATTCCTTTGAGTCATCTATATATACACGACATTCTCCTGCACCTATTGCTGTCACATATGGTGCATGGCCTGCTAATACTGCTACCTCTCCATCGATACTGCGTAGAGAAATTTGAATTGCGTCTCCTTCAAAAAACATTCCATCAGGAGATACAATTTGAAGACGAAAAGTATTCATGGCTATTCCTTTCTTGCTTTTTCAACAGCCTCTTCAATAGTGCCTACAAAAAGAAAAGCAGATTCAGGTAAATCATCATGTTTACCTTCAATAATTTCTCTAAATCCTCGAATTGTTTCCTTTAATGGAACATATTTACCTTCCATTCCGGTAAATTGCTCTGCAACAGAAAAAGGCTGACTTAAAAATCGTTGTATCTTTCTTGCTCTGGCAACTGTAACTTTATCTTCATCACTTAATTCATCCATTCCCATAATTGCTATAATATCTTGCAATTCTTTGTATCTTTGTAGTATATGCTGAACATCTCTCGCTGTTTCATAATGTTCTTTCCCAACAACATCCGGAGATAGGATACGACTTGAAGAATCCAAAGGATCCACTGCAGGATAAATTCCTAGAGAAGAAATTTCTCTACTTAAAACAGTCGTTGCATCAAGGTGTGCAAACGTTGTTGCTGGAGCTGGATCTGTAAGATCATCTGCCGGAACATATACTGCCTGCACTGACGTAATAGAGCCCTTCTTGGTTGATGTAATCCTCTCTTGCAAAGCTCCCATTTCCGTAGCCAAAGTAGGCTGATATCCCACTGCAGAAGGCATACGTCCAAGTAAAGCTGACACTTCACTACCCGCCTGGGTAAAACGAAAAATATTATCAATGAATAAAAGAACATCCTGTCCTTCATGATCTCGAAAATACTCCGCCATAGTAAGTCCTGATAAAGCAACTCTCATTCTGGCTCCTGGTGGCTCATTCATCTGTCCATAAACCAATGCTGTTTTATTAATAACACCGGATTCTTTCATTTCATTATATAAATCATTGCCTTCTCTCGTTCTTTCTCCAACTCCTGAAAAAACAGAAAGACCACCATGCTCTTTAGCAATATTATTAATTAATTCCATAATAAGTACTGTCTTTCCAACACCAGCACCTCCAAATAAACCAATCTTTCCACCCTTTGCGTATGGACAAATTAAATCAACTACTTTAATACCTGTTTCAAATATTTCCGTAGAAGATTCCTGTTCATCAAATGTTGGAGGATCCCGATGAATAGGCCAACGTTCTTTCGTCTCTGGGGCTGGCAAATTATCTACTGTATCTCCAAGTAAATTAAAAATTCTACCTAATGTTTCTCTTCCAACTGGCACACTAATTGAAGCACCAGTATCTATCGCTTCAATACCTCTAGGAATACCATCAGTACTATTCATGGCAATACATCTTACCACGTTATTACCTATATGCTGCGCAACTTCTAATACAATCTTCCTATCTTTATAAATAATTTCAATAGCATTTAACAATTCTGGTAAATAATTATCATTAAACTTTATATCAATTACAGGTCCAATAACCTGTGTGACTATACCAATGTTTTTATCCAAACTGTTCACTCCTTTCTTAGTCCAAACTACAAACCACTTCCAGCAACGATCTCAGTAATTTCTTGTGTAATTGAACCTTGACGTGCCCTGTTATATTTTAAGCTCAAGTCTTCAATCATATCCTCTGCATTCTTTGAAGCCGCTTCCATAGCGGTGTGGCGGGCGGCAAATTCACTAGTGGTACTTTCACACACACACCCCCAAATCATTCCCGCAGTATAACTAGGAATGATTGCATCAAAAACACTACTGACACTAGGTTCAAATAGTATCAGTTCTTTCTTCTCAGTAGAACCTTTCATACAAAGGTTATTATCGATTGGAAGAAGTTTTTTGATTGAAGGTTGTTGTTCCAAAACAGAAATATATTTAGTATATATTATATATAATTCATCAAATTCTTTATTCAAAAAATAATGTGTTATAAAACTTGAAATTTCATGACAACTTCCAATATTAAGAGTTTCAACAGAAGTAAATTCGTCTGTAACTATTTCATATCCTCGTTTTGTGTAATATTCAGCAGAACGTTTCCCAATGGGAAGGATCATCACATCCTTATCTTTTAATTGTCCTTCTGCAAATCGAAATACATTACTGTTATATCCACCTGCCAGCCCTCTGTCACCAGCAATAACAATATAACAGGTTTTTTTCACGTCACGTTTCTCTAAATATCTTGATTCCATTTCCAAATTCATTGCTGCAATATCACACATAGAAGAATATACTTTCGTATAGAATGAGCGACTTCGTGCAATTCTTTCTTTTGCTTTGTTCAACTTGGAAGTGGCAACAAGCTCCATAGCCTTTGTTATCTGCCTCGTACTCTTTATACTTTTGATTCTCAAGCTGATATCTTTCATTGAAGATCCTGCCAAAATGTTCGCCCCTCTCTTTCTTATTGATGATTTTCAATAAAATCATCTGTAGTTTTTGTGATGGCTTCTTCTAGCATTGATTTATTTTTGCCATCTATACCCTCACCATTGCGTATTGCAGTAAGTAATTCATCATAATAAGAATTTAGCTCAAAAAATAGTTTTTCTTCATATTCTTTAACGTCTGCTACTTTTATATCTTTTAAATAATTATTTACAACAGCGTATATAATTCCTACTTGAAGTTCAACTGGAACTGGAGCATTTCTATCTTGTTTTAGAACTTCGACAATTCTATCTCCCTGATCTAAGCGTGCCTTAGTGTCTTTGTCCAGATCGGAACCAAACTGAGCGAAGCTTTGAAGTTCTCTATATTGTGAATAAATTAATTTTAATTTACCCGATACTTGTTTCATTGCTTTTAACTGCGCAGAACCACCAACACGACTAACGGAAATTCCCGGATTTACAGCTGGCATAATACCAGCATTAAACAATTCACTTTCCAAAAAAATTTGTCCATCTGTAATAGAAATAACATTCGTAGGAATATATGCCGAAACATCACCCTCTTGAGTTTCAATGATAGGTAAGGCGGTAAGTGATCCACCTCCAATTTCAGGACTTAGTCTTGCAGCACGTTCTAACAATCTGCTATGAAGATAAAAGACATCTCCTGGGTAAGCTTCTCTTCCAGGTGGTCGTCTTATTAACAAAGACAAAGTTCTATATGCAACAGCATGTTTCGATAAATCATCATAGACAATTAAAACATCTTTCCCTTGATGCATGAAATATTCCCCCATAGTACATCCTGCATAAGGAGCAATGTACTGAAGGGGTGCTAAATCACTTGCTGTGGAACTAACTACAATTGTATAATTCATGGCTCCTGCGTTTGCTAAAGACTCAACCAATTGTGAAACAGTAGAATTTTTCTGCCCAATCGCTACATAAATACAGATGACATCTTTTCCTTTTTGGTTCATAATCGCATCTATAGCTAGGGTTGTTTTTCCTGTTTGTCTGTCACCAATAATAAGTTCCCTCTGTCCTCTTCCAATAGGAATCATACTATCAATTGCTTTGATCCCTGTCTGTAATGGAACACTAACAGATTTTCTTTCAATTATTCCTGCAGCCGGTGCTTCAATCGGATTAGATTCTGTCGTTGTAATAGGTCCTTTCCCATCAACAGGTTGTCCTAGAGCATTAACTACACGTCCAATCAAGGCTTCTCCAACTGGTACAGAAACAACTTTTCCTGTTCGTTTTACTATGTCGCCTTCCCTTATACCCGAATCATTTCCTAAAAGCACTATGGAAACAAAGTTTTCTTCCAAATTTAATGCCATCCCATATATACCATTGGAAAATTCAATAAGTTCATTGGACAAACAGTGGTCTAAGCCATATGCTCTGGCTATTCCATCACCCACGGTAACTATTGTTCCTGTTTCATAGTGTTCCGTTTTACTTTCATAATTTTTAATCTGAGCTTTTATTAAACTAGTAATTTCTTCTATCCTCATTGTCAGACCTCCGTTTGTGAATAGTCTGCATCTTTTAAATCATTCTGCAGTTTTTCAAATCTGTTTTTTATACTTGAATCAATCATATTTCCCTGATATGCTAAACGAATTCCAGCAATGCATGTTTTGTCAACTACATTTTCTAATATAATAGATTTATTCATTTTCTTTTCTAATTTATTGATAATTCGTTGTTTCTGATCTTCATTTAATTCCACTGCAGTGGTAGCCGTAACTACAAGTATGTTTTTCTCCTTATTGTAGCATTCCCTATACTCTGTGGAACAAAATGGAATTAATGATGCATCTCCGCTTTCTGACAAAATCTTTAAAGTTGAAAGAAGATACGGATGAATTTTATCCTTAAAAACTTCATCCAATAACTGACATTTCTCAGAAACTGAAATTCTTGGATTTGAAAGCAATTGGATAAACTCATAATTACGTTTCAATACAATGTTAATTTCCAAAAACTCCTCATGAATTAAACTTTCAATGCCCTCTTCTGCAGCAAGATCATATAATGCATGACCATAATTCATCGTCTTTTTCATACATACTCACCTAATTCTTCAATAGCCGAATCAATTAAAGTTTCATGTGCTTTTGCATCTATTTCTTTTCCTACTACTTGCTTTGAAAGATTAACAACCATATCAGTTATATCATCTTTCATTTCATTAATTGCTTTCTTCTTTGAAAGTAGAATATCTGCTTCAGCTTTTGACTTGCGTTGTTCAACTTCCGTTACTGCTTCTTGAATCATTTCTCCACTTTTATGTTTTGCAACCTCTGTTGCTTTCGTAATCATCAGGTCTGTTTCGGCCTTCACGTTTTTTAGCTTACTTTCATAAGTATCCTTATCAGCCTCTGCTTTTGTACGCATATCTTCTGCCTCTGTATAAATTTTCTCTACTTCATCAGCTCTTCTTTTCAAGATATTATTTACAGGCTTGAATAGGAGTTTTTTTACAATCAGAAAAAGAATAAATAAATTTCCGATGCTCATTAACGTATGCCAAAAATTGATTGATATAAATTCTAATGTTTCAGGCATTATCTATTCCTCTTTTCTTAAATTAGTGCAGTACATTACAATCTAGCAATAAACATACCCGGTGCAACAAATATAAGTAACATACTTACAATCAAACCATAAAGTCCAGTTGTCTCTGCCACAGCACAACCCATTAACATTGTGGTTGTAACATCACCTTTGGATTCTGGTTGACGTCCAATTGCCTCACAGGCTTTACCTACTGCATACCCTTCACCGATACCTGGTCCAATACCTGCTATCATTGATAATCCTGCTCCAATTGCACAACCCATTAACACTAAAGCTCTTTCCATTCTAATTACCTCCATGTATTTTTCTTTAAATTATTTAATTTTCTGCACTAGCTGCTGATGAAATATATAGCATAGTCAAAATACAGAATATAAACGCTTGTAACAAACTACTAAACAAATCAAAATATATTGATAGAAATGCTGGTATTCCTAATTGTAATATTGGTATGTCTGCCAAGAATCCTGGTAGCCACTGAAGGGCAACTGAACTAAGCCATGCAAGACCAGCGTATATTAGTGTTGATATTACAACTCCTGATGCAGCGTTACCAAACATACGAAAAGACATTGAAATAGGTGTAGAAAATTCACCAATAATATTAAAAGGTGTAAAAACTGCAAATGGTTCTGTTAGCCCTTTTAAATATCCCTTTATCCCTTTTGTCTTGATATTAAAATATAGAATCATAATAAATACAACAATTGCCCAACCTAATGGTGTGTTTAAATCTGACGTCGGTGGGTACATACCAAATAAACTACTCATACTGCTAAATGCAGCTAAGGAAAATAAAGCTGTAATAAAAGGGGTAAACCCCAAAAATCTTTCACTCATGTTGTTTTTTACAAAGTTAGTTGTCATGTCAACCAAATACTCAGCTATAATTTGCCTCTTACCGGCTGGTTTAACCTGTAACTTGTATGTGAGTATCTTGCACAGTATAGCAATAACAAGCATTATAATCCAAGTGTTTACCTGCGTTTCAGTAATTACAATTCCAAACGGAATTTCAAATAGTTTCTTTGCACCGGTAATATCTACGCTCATTCATTTTTTCCCCCTTGTAATTCCATTTTTTTTTCATACATTGTTTCCGCAGCTATTATAATTCTAGGGTAAATTATAGAAATTAAAATAGGAAACCAATGAAAAACTCCTGAAGTAGTAGCAATATACATTCCCGCTCCAATAAGTAAAAATAATCCAAGTTGCCTCATAGAGTATGAAAATTGTATTCTCTTTTTAGCTTCTTTCTGATCTGCAATTTTTGTTGCATTTTGCACAGTCAGACCCATTAAAAAAAAGTTAAGAAGAACTACTGCTCCCCCATAAACGGATCCAAGTAAGACTCCAAGACTATATCTCCCAATTATTAAAAAAATGAACTGTGTTATTACACTACAAATCAAAATACCAATAGCAATATTTATTGTTTCTTTTTTTACTACCTTGTCAACTTTCATTTGCTTTTATCCTTTCATAATCATGTAATTCAATTCCATCATTTTTATCAGACTCGTTCAATTATTTAACGTAAAAAAGGGTAAATCCCCCACTATTAATGAAGCTCCCACCCTTAAGCTTATGACTTAAACGGCTAGTAATAGCTGCTAACCGAAAAAAATTCCAATATTAAACTAATTAATATTATATTGCTTACTATGTTAAAAGTCAATAATAACTTACTCTTGACAACAAGTCGCCGCTCCCTTAAAGTAAAAAATAGAGAAACAAGAAAGGGGAATAATATATGGCAACTTATGATATGCCTCCAAATTTTAACGGGGGAAAACATATAAAACGAATTATTACTGTTGTTGTGGCTGCATTTCTAGTAATAATTCTAATTTTCAATTCTACTTATTCAATTAGAGAACAGGAACAAGCAGTTTTAACCACCTTCGGCGTGGCTAGATCTGTTAAGGAATCAGGATTACATTATAAGATTCCTTTTATCCAAAAAGTTCAAAAGGTTAATACTACGATTCAAGGTTTTTCTATAGGATATGAGCAAGATTCTAATTCCTCAGCGGCAGATGAATCCCTCATGATTACTTCTGATTATAATTTTGTAAATGTAGACTTCTTTATAGAGTATAGAATCTCTGATCCTATGAAGTCAGTATATGCATCAGAAAAACCTGTAATAATTTTAAAAAACCTAGCTCAAAGTGCAATTCGTAATGTAATAGGTAGCTACGATGTAGATAGTGTACTAACTACAGGGAAAAATGAAATTCAAGCTGCAATAAAAGAAGTCATTATAGAATCCTTGGAATTATATGATATCGGAGTTCAGCTAGTGAATATTACTATCCAAGATTCTGAGCCTCCTACTATTGAAGTAATGGAAGCCTTTAAAGACGTGGAAACTGCTAAGCAAAGCAAAGAAACAGCAATTAATAATGCTAATAAATACCGAAATGAAAAGCTACCTGAAGCTTTGGCAGAGGTAGATAAAGTTATAAAAGAAGCGGAAGCTGACAAAGAAAAAAGAATCAATGAAGCCAATGGGCAAGTAGCAAGATTCAATTCTATGTATGCAGAATATATTAAGAATCCTGTTGTTACCAAAGAGAGAATGTTTTATGAAGCTATGGAAGAACTTCTACCAAGCTTAGATGTTATTATAGATTCTGGTAATGGCAGCATAGAAAAAATTCTTCCACTTGAACCTTTTGTATCCGTTAACGCAAATAATACTAACGAAGGAGGAGAATAAGATGATGAAAAAAATAGTTGTTGGAATAATTGCTTTCTTTGCAGTCATAGCATTGTTTTCTTCGATTACAATTACGCAGGAAAATGAATATAAATTAATTCGTCAATTTGGTAGAGTAAGCAAAGTGGTCTATGAACCAGGTATTAGTTTTAAAATACCTTTTATAGAAACTGCAGATACCCTTCCGAAACAATTAATGATCTATGACTTACCTGCTTCCGATGTTATTACAATGGATAAAAAAACTATGATTTCTGATAGTTTTGCTCTTTGGAGAATTACTGATCCCTTAAGATTTGCACAAACACTAAACTCTTCTATCACAAATGCAGAGAGCAGGATTGATACCGTAGCATACAATGCAATTAAAAATGTAATTAGTAGTCTATCGCAAAATGATGTCATTGGAGGCAGAGATGGAGATTTGACCAATCTAATTATGAATAACGTTGGAGACTCTATGGAGCAATATGGAATTAAGCTACTTTCTATTGAAACCAAACAATTAGATTTACCAGCTGATAACAAAAGCGCTGTTTACGAAAGAATGATTTCTGAACGTGCTAAAATAGCCGCAACTTTTACGGCCGAAGGTAATTCTGAAGCACGTATTATACAAAATACAACGGATAAAGAAATTGATATTAGTCTTTCTACTGCACATGCTGAAGCAGCACGAATTATAGCAGAAGGTGAAGCTGAATATATGAGAATTCTCTCTAACGCTTATGCTGACCAATCTAGAACAGAGTTTTACTCTTTTGTTCGCTCTCTAGATGCAGCCAAAATATCTTTAAAGGGAGGAAATAAAACCCTCATTCTTCCAGCAGATTCACCTTTATCACAGATATTTTTAGGTCAATAGTACCGTAACTAATAATGCTTACAATGAAAAATGAGCCAAGGCAAAATGCCTTGGCTCATTGCTATTTATGTTTACTATTTAATATCTTTCTATTTCTTCTTCAGGTATATACTTTAAAAATATTTTATTAAAAATATATGAATTCATAAATGCTATTAATCCAAATCCAAACAATATTCCTATCACTGCAAATATGTAGATTAAAAATCCACCTACAATCGTAATAAGAGCAAGTAAGATAGTCCATGGTAAATGCTTGGTTGCGATAAGAAGTGCGTTTTTAAATGTTTGTTTAACAGGATTTGCGAACTGTGCTTGCAATGGGAAAATATAAATAAAAGTAAAGAATACAATTACTGAAATCCCAACAAAGAGTGCCAATAAAATATTTGCATAGCTTGCTTCCATCTTATATACAACATAGATATCTGTTCCTAAAATGGTGGCTGCTAGCAATAGAATAATCCATATAATCGTTGATTGTTTAAAGTTTTGTTTAAAGGCCTTGAAAAAGCTCATAAAAATATAACCTTCACGGTCCCTTACTAATTTCAATGTTACATAATACATTGCTGTTGTAGATGCTCCTATCGTAACAATAGGCAAGCTAAAAATCACCCATAACAAATTCAAAAAAACCACATCTACTAATTTCCCAATAAATCGAAAAAAGGGATTATCTAAATTAAATATTCTGTCCATTAAAACACTCCTTCTGCCTGTTTGCTCCAAAGATCTTGTGCCTTCCGGCGATCACTTGCTATATATTCCTTTTGCCATTATATAGGAATCTATGTTAAAAATCAAACACTTAGCTATATTTAATTAAAATTTTATAAATATCATTTTATTTTTCCTTTTTTATTCCTATTTATGTGGTATTATAATCTTGGTTAATAAGCATTAAAATGCACAATACTAATCTAGGAGGAAGTTATGTCACTAAAAGAAACAATGCATAAAAGCGTACAAGAAGAAAGAAAAAAAATAAAAGAAATGTCCCTAAAGGAAAGATTTGAATATATATGGGAATATTATAAAATTCATATCGTAGGAACTATAATCTTTTTATTGTTTGCTAGTTCATTATTTAACTCTATTTATCAGAATGTGAAATATGAAGACATCTTATCTCTTGCCATTGTAAACAACTCTTTACTTGAAGAAAAGCAGGATTATATGTCTAATGGATTTGCAGAATATTATAATTTAGATGAAGAGAAGGAAACTTTGTTATTTGATGATGGCTTCCATATTGATTTAGATAAGCCTAACGAGTCTACTTATGCATCTACACAAAAGTTTGCTGCAATGGTAGCTGCCAAGTCTATAGATGCTGCTATTTCAGATCTTACTTTTTTCGAGAACTATTCAGACGAAGGAACCTTTTATGATTTGTCTACGTTATTACCAGAAGACATTTATACCCAAATAGAAGACTCTCTTTATTATGCAAAAGATGAGCAAGGAAATGAAAAGCCTTTTGGACTAAACCTTTCCTCCACTCATCTTGTAGAAGGTGCTGGACTTTATATTAATCCACCTATACTTAGTATTGTGATTAACTCCCAGCACCCTGATGTAGCCATTGAATTCATTAAATATGCCTTTAATATTGCGAATTAGGCTTTAATAGGTTCTGGATATTCTACACCTTTCGTATCTACTGTAACTGCCTTAATCTTTTGGGCTTCAGTAGGACGATCCATATAATCTGTTGGGACGGTAGCCATTTTATTTACAACATCCATTCCTTCCGTAACTTTACCAAATCCTGCGTAAAGTCCATCTAAATGAGGAGATTCCTCATGCATAATAAAAAATTGTGAACCAGCAGAATTGGGGTTCTGTGCTCTCGCCATAGATAATACCCCTTCTGTGTGTTTCATATCATTCTTAAATCCATTTTGTGTGAACTCTCCTTTAATACTATATCCAGGTCCGCCCATTCCTGTTCCTTCAGGACATCCTCCCTGTATCATAAATCCTTTGATAATACGATGGAATATAAGACCATCATAAAATTTCTCTCCGATTAAATGTATAAAGTTATTCACTGTATTTGGTGCTATTTCAGGATATAACTCTGCTTTTATAATGTCTCCAGATTCCATTTCAAATGTAACAATTGGATTACTCATATTTTTTACCCTTTCTTTTTAACGTTTTCTAATTTAATACTTCAATATTTTAATAGTGCCATGATCTAAAGAGATATCATAGCACTACTATTCTACTCAAGTTTTAACATTTCGTCAACTTAATCATCATTCTGAAGATCTTAGAACTTTCGTCCCCCACCACCATGGCTACGTCCTCCACTACTTGTATGACGACCGCCACCACTAAATCCTCCACCTGAGTTGTTATTACTTTCTATTCTTCTAGTCACAGTACTTGTGCGTAGAAAGGTATCTCTTCTACTATTAACGTGAAAACTTCCTGGCTCAACATAGGTATTTCCACCTACTGTCATTCTTGACTTTGCCCTAGAAACCATAATCAAGATAGAAACACCACCCACTAATACTCCAATCAAAAGGCATATAAGAGGATTTCTTAGTATGGATTCTTCTTTATCATAATAAAAATTTGTATCTGGGTATGTATCAGGATTGTATTCATTTTTATTAGAAGAACTGGGTAAAGACACCATGTATTCCTCTACATTTTCAATAAAGACCAAGGCACTATTGTAATAATCCCCTTCAGGTAAATACATAAATACATCATCTAAGGTTGCATTTATTCTAGCCTCGCTAAAATGATCTATGGCGTCACCAGAAGTAGAAATCCATGCTTCTCTATTATCCATATCAATCAACAAAAGAATCCCTGTTCCATAGGGTTGCTCATATCCATATGCACCATTATCATAAAAATCATCTGCGTATGCCATAGCAGATTTTCCTTCTGCATCATCTATGGTCACAACTAGTATGTCGGTCTCTACTTGTTTTCCTACTGAAAGAGATCGTTCTTGTAATTGTTCTTCTTCCTCAAGAGTCAGAAGATCCGCAAAATCATAGATTTTCTGCTCTTTTGTAGACGCAGATACTTCTATGCTATAACTATAAGCAGTTATTAATATTAAGGATAAAATTAAAAGAACTTTTATGTTTTTCATAGAAACCTCCCTATTATAAACAAGAGAAGAAATACAACCGTAGTAATTCCTCCAAACCACTTAAACCCTTTTGCTATACTGACTGGAGAGTCTCCAACCATTTTACCTGACTGACCATTTATAGCAAAAAGGTATTGCTTCCCTTTATATCTATAATTTAATATCCATACAGGGAACAACACATACTTAGCATGTTTCCTTCTTAGATTAAGCTTCTCACTTGTAATAGAAGTGGTAGCATAGCCTTGTATCGTTCCTCTTGCTTCATTTCGAATATACTCCTTTATTCTATTTTCAATTCTAGAAGCTAATTCTTCACTGGTAAAATTATATTTTTCTGCAAAAAATCCAGATAAGTAAGGCATATCAAACTCTTTTAATTCTGAATAGTTAAAAGGTTCTAATTTATCCATTACGTCATCTGGCATCTTGACAGAAGCATCTGCAGGTACCTTAGCATAATCAGCGCTAATATTTCGATATACATTAAAATGGTCTGTATGTATATACTCTGTATTCCCTTTTCTATTTCTCCTAACTCTAGTAGCATGTGCATTAATCAGTGCATTTGCATTATAATCATACATCCAAAAAGGTACATACATTCCTGTGATTTTTTCTATTGTGCTTTGTTGTAAAAACTCTGTAGGTGTCAACACACCTTTTTTACACCAACTTCTATATGTTTCAATAGCTTTGGCTTTATCTATTTTGAATGGAATCAACATGGCAGGTGTTTTTTCGCCCATTAATCGATCTTCCATTAGGCTCGGACTTCCGCAAAAACTACAAAAGGTTGCTGCTGTAAATTCGTCTGTTAAAATTTCTGCACTGCAAGTAGGGCATTTGTATACCTTAAAGTTTTCTGCACTTTTTCCAAAATCATCCGCATGTTCCTCTTGATTATAACTCTCTTGCTCTTCTTCTAAGCCTAAGGACTCCATCTCTTCTATTAATTTTTCATTACCGCAATGATCACAAACCATCAATTGCTTCTCACTGCTAAACTTCATACTCGAACCACAACTAGGGCATTTATATGCTACAACCATCCGACTCACTCCCTCTATATATCTTGGTGTTCACATTTTGTTCAAATAACATTCAAAAACCTTTTACATAATTAACATGATTTCTTCATGTTTACTGAGTACAATATCAATATAAAATAAGTCAAACACATAGTATTTAATTATTTATTTACTATTACTATAAAATTTTTTCATAATAAGAGCAGGCGACTAGGTTGCTTGCTCTCCTCCCTTTTATCCTCTTTTTAAAAAATCTGGACTAATCCAGATTTTTTAATGTCTAACTATATTTCAAATAACAAATCCCCATACGTTGGCATAGGCCACAAGTCCTTATCCACTAGTGTTTCTAATGAATCCACAAAGCCTCTAAGCGCATCCATTGCTGGAACTACATGATCCTTATATGCTAGTGCTTGTTCTTTTGCACATGATTTCAAAGATGATTTTTCGATGCTATCCTCTAAAGTAGATAAAGCAACTTTACTATCTGATAGTAATGCAGACACCTCTAATAGAAGTTCTGTCTGAACACTAACATCAGCCTCTGGACAAGCGTCTCTAACAGCACTCAATGAAGTAGCGATCTTAGTAGTGTATTTTAAAATGGCAGGTAAAATTTCTTTTTTCGTCATTTCTACCATAGTTTTTGCTTCAATGTTAATTGCATTTACAAAGCTTTGAAACTGTACTTCGACACGAGATACTAATTCTGCTCTTGTAAATACTCCAAACTTTTCAAATAAATCAACTGCCTTTTCAGATTTTAATGCCGGTATCGCATCTACCATCGTTGAAATATTTGGTAATCCTCTACGTTTAGCTTCTTCTACCCACTCTTCAGAATATCCATTTCCATTGAAAATGATTCTTTCATGTTTGGCAAACAATTCTTTAATCAAATCATGTACAGCCATATCAAAATCTTCTGCATTTTCTAAAACATCTGCCGCATCAGAAAAGGCTTCTGCCACAATCGTGTTTAATACAATATTTGGGCTTGCAACTGAATCAGAAGATCCCACCATACGAAACTCAAATTTATTTCCAGTAAAAGCAAACGGTGAAGTTCTATTTCGGTCAGTTGCATCCTTTACAAAATCAGGAAGACGATTTACGCCTATATGCATCGTGCCACCTTGTTTACTTGATTTTGCCTCACCTGTACTTATTAATTGTGTTATTACATCTTCCAACTGCTCTCCTAAGAATACAGAAATAATCGCAGGTGGTGCCTCATTTGCACCAAGTCGGTGATCATTTCCTACATCTGCTGCAGATTCACGTATTAAATCTGCGTGCTTATCTACTGCTGCCAATATGCAAGATAGAACCAATAAAAATTGAATATTTTCATGAGGTGTCGTACCTGGTTCTAATAAATTTGTTCCATCGTTACTAACAAGGGACCAATTATTATGCTTTCCTGAACCATTTACCCCTGCAAAAGGTTTCTCATGAAGTAAACATGCTAATCCATGACGACCAGCAACTTTTTTTAATGTTTCCATAACAAGTTGATTATGATCAACTGCAATATTTGCTTGATTGTAAATAGGTGCTAACTCATGTTGCGCTGGAGCTGCTTCGTTATGTTGAGTCTTTGCCGAAACACCTAACTTCCAAAGTTCTAAATTTACGTCTTTCATATACGCACCAATACGTTCTCTTATGCTACCAAAGTAATGATCATCTAGCTCTTGTCCCTTTGGAGGCATAGCACCAAAAAGGGTACGTCCCGTAAATACTAAATCTTTTCTCTTTAAATACTTCTCTCTATCTATTAAGAAATATTCTTGTTCAGGTCCTACTGATGGAATTACATGAGTTGCCGTAGTATTTCCAAAGAGTTTTAAAATACGTAATGACTGTTTTTCAATAGCCTCCATAGATTTAAGCAATGGTGTTTTCTTATCCAAAGCTTCTCCTGTATAGGAACAAAATGCCGTAGGAATACATAGGGTAACACCAGCTGCATCTTCTCTTAAAAATGCTGGTGAAGTACAATCCCATGCTGTATAACCTCTAGCTTCAAAAGTTGCCCTAAGACCTCCGGAAGGAAAAGATGATGCATCTGGTTCCCCTTTTATCAATTCTTTTCCGGAAAATTCCATAAGTACTTTCCCACTAGAATCTGGTGCAGAAAGGAATGAGTCATGCTTTTCAGCAGTTATGCCTGTTAATGGCTGAAACCAATGAGAATAATGTGTTGCACCATGATCTATCGCCCAGTTTTTCATCGCATTTGCTACAGCATCTGCTACCGTTGGCTTTAGTTCCGCACCTTCATCTATAATCTCTTTTAACTCTTTATAAACATCTTTGGATAATCTTTCTTTCATAACGGTATCATTAAAAACATTTATTCCAAAGATTTCTGTAATATTTATCATTTCGCCCATTCCATTTC
Source organism: uncultured Lachnospiraceae bacterium (assembly GCA_964475115.1). GTDB lineage: Bacteria > Bacillota > Clostridia > Lachnospirales > Lachnospiraceae > CAYYVJ01. Next base: position 18,593 of record CAYYVJ010000003.1, on the reverse strand, counting down.
CACACTTTCATCTAAATTTACTTTATGCTTTATTTACAGAACCAAATAATTGTATTTTTTCTCTTACAGTTTCTTTAATCGCTTCTGTTCCTGGAGCAAGAAGCTTTCTAGGATCAAATCCTTTTCCTTGTAAGTCTTTTCCTTCTTCTATGTATTTACGAGTAGCAGCTGCAAATGTTAGCTGACATTCTGTATTTACATTGATTTTTGCTACACCTAATGAAATAGCCTTTTTAATCATATCTTCTGGAATTCCAGTTCCACCATGTAATACAAGTGGCATATTTCCTGTTAATGTGCTTACTTCTTCAAGAGTTTCAAAACTTAAGCCCTTCCAGTTGTCTGGATATTTTCCATGAATATTTCCAATTCCTGCTGCAAGCATTGTTACTCCTAAGTCTGCTATAGCTTTACATTCTTGTGGATTTGCTACTTCACCAGTACCTATTACTCCATCTTCTTCTCCGCCTATAGAGCCTACTTCTGCTTCTAGAGAAATTCCTTTTTCATTACACAAATTCACTAATTTTGTAGTCATCGCTATGTTTTCATCAATTGGGTAATGTGAACCATCAAACATAACTGATAAGAAACCTGCATCGATACATTGTAAGCAGCCTTCATATCCGCCATGATCCAAATGAAGAGCAACTGGAACTGTTATATTAAGGCCTTCTATCATTCCTTTAACCATTCCTACTATTGTTTTGTAACCGGCCATATATTTTCCAGCGCCTTCTGACACGCCTAAGATAACTGGAGAGTTTAATTCTTGAGCAACTGTTAATACCGCTTTGGCCCACTCTAAGTTATTAATATTAAATTGCCCCACTGCATACTTTTCTGCTCTCGCCTTTTCTAACATCTCTTTTGCTGAAACTAACATATTAAATACCTCCATCCATTATTTTATACAGTAATTCTATCTTGTCTATTATAACCCATTTACCTATAAAAGAAAACATCAAATAATTTATTATTTAACAATAATACCGATCATCTTTTTACTTCATATTGACTTTTTCAAATGGACATACTATGATAAATCAAGAATTACCTCTTTTTATGAAAGGAGCCTTTAATGTATCGTCACATAAAAAAACATGATTTAGATAAGTATTTGCTTGTAATTGTAGGAGCCTTTGTTTTTTCTTTTGGTGTTAATCTTTTTACCGTCCCCATGGGACTTTTTAACGGTGGAGTTGTAGGTCTTTCCCAGATTTTTCGAACCATAATCATTGATAAACTACATGTTCCTCTCCCTAAGAACATTGATGTTTCTGGTATTATTTATTTCTTAATAAATATACCTCTTCTTTTTTTAGCTTATAAACAAATAAGTAAGCACTTTTTCCATAAAACGGTTCTTTATGTTGTAGCTCAAACATTTTTCCTTACCCTTATTCCAATACCTAAGGAGGCTATTATATCAGATGTAACAGCTGCCTGTCTAACCGGTGCTATTGTATGTGGTTTTGGTTGTGGTTTAGCTTTAAGAGCGGGTGGTTCTGCTGGAGGAACAGATATTTTAGGTATCTTTTTTACAAAGAAGTATAGAGACTTTAGTGTAGGCAAGCTTGGCACTTGGTTTAATGCACTTGTTTATATTGCATGTGCTGTTTTGTTTAATGTTGAAATCGCTATCTACTCCATTATTTATTCTGTTTTTATGAATTTTGTAGTTGATAAATTTCATGTTCAAAATGTTATGACCACTGCTTTAATTATAACAAAATCAGACAAGTTAGAAGCTTCTATTTTATCCGAATTAACTCGTGGCGTTACCTACTGGAATGGGACTGGTGCTTATACCAAAGAAGGCGTATATGTACTACTGACTGCCATCTCCAAATATGAAGTAAATAAATTAAAACTTATTGTAAAAGAACATGACAAACATGCATTTATTATCTTTGTTAATCGAGTATCTGTATCTGGAAATTTTGAAAAACGTTTAACTTAAAAAGAGCATTGCTGCTCTTTTTTTAATAAACTGTTTAGCGAACCGGACATACTCCACTATCACAATCTGCATCCAAAATATCAAATTCATCTTCAAATGTCTCATATTTTTTTAGGATAGAAGGATTAAATTTTGGTTGTTTTTCTAGTAATTCTACATATTCGTCTTTCGTTATTGCTTCGTAAGGCAACAGTTGATAAAAGCTATCGTCTAAAGAAAGGAAAGTTACCCCTACAATATCATCCCAATTATCATAAACCCATTGTTCAACCTCTGCCCATTCATGTTCTCTTACATGAATCGTATTAGAAGCATTGTGATCTACATAATTTTTCATAATCATCTTATATAATTCTAATTGCTCTATCGCAGAAACATCATATTTTGTCCTGCCTTCTGGGGACTTAATTGGGAACTCAAATACTTTTGTTTTATGATTTTCCACTGTTTGTCCTACTTCAGGATTCCATGGGAATCCTGCTTCGTCTAGTGCCTGAGAAAGTGGATCTTTTGCATTCACTCTTACTCGTCTTATATAGTATGGAGAATGCGAAAAATGTACGCCACTAGATACCGTAGGAAGTTGACTAATGGTTCCTGATGGTTTCACTGTAGTCACAAGTTTTGGATGATTCATTTTTAGAAAATCTGCAAGTTCAAAAGCTGTCTCTCTTGCTGTCTCTCTCAGTTCTTTTAAAAGATCTCTAAATTCTTCATCGGAAATTTTAGTTGCATTTCTAAAATCCATTACACCAGTAAGAGAACATCCTGTTAATCTATCTTCTTCATTGGTTAAATTCCATTCATGAAGTTCAAGTTCAATACTCGCCATACGATATCCGATACGAGCTGAAAACTTTTGAGCCTTCATCATTTCTTCTTTATCAAAAGATCCATCTTCTTTTACAAAACTCATTAAGTTCACTTCTGATAGGTTACATACCCCCCTATCTCTTAACAAAATTTCAAAGCAAGGATTTCCTCCCTGTACATCACTGCGTCTTCGTTGCATTTCTTCAAAATTAGCAAATGCCGGCTCGCCAGACACTTTAAGTTTCTCAAAATGTTCTTTCAGTTGCTGTCTAGATGGTTTTTTCTTATAGATAACTGTGTTGTTAGAAAGAGAACGATTTAAAATCTGCTTATTTTCAATCCAATTACCTTCATCATCTTGATAATATAGATTTGCTTTTGCATTTAATACTTCTGTTTCATCTTCATCACAAAGAATGATTTCTGCGCTTCTTCTTACTCCACCGGAAACTACGTTCTCAGCTATAATCGTTGCAATATCAAGGCAGTCTATTGGTTTTGTAACCTGCCATTGCTGATAGTTAGAACTTCTTTTATCTTTATAAATCTTATCTATTTTTGTAAACATTTGCTTAATATTATTATGTCCAGATGCATAACCTCCAAAGGTTTTTAACCTTTCACCTTCTGGTCTTACATTATTGTAATTAAAGAAAATGTATTCAATATTTACATATTGTCTTGAAGTTAAGATGTCAAAATATAAATCTATCGCATTAGACCAACCAAATTTACTATCACCTATTTCTAACTCAATGGCATTATTATTAATTAACTTTAATTCTGTGTATTCTTTACGAATCCCATTTGGTACTGCCTCATAAGCCTTATGAATAATACGGATTTTACTATTTATCTTTGGAAGTTTTGCTACATACTCTCTTTGTACAGATAAGCCTGCTCCTGTTCCTAGCATAAGCACAAAGAAAATTTCTGAAAACTTTTTAAAACTATCTACTGTAACAAAACTACAATTGAAATTGCTTAATGGATACATATAAGAAGCTTTACTACCTGCTACCCATAAGGATCTTCCTGAAGGAAACAGTTTCAAATGATACATCATATCATAAATCTCTTCCGCTTCTTTTGTAAGGTCATGCATTAAACTTTCTGTTACTTCCATGCCTTGTCTCTTCATAGCATCTAACTGAAGCCTAATGTTAAATTCCACTACTCGATAGCAAGTTTCCCACCAAGACTCCCTACGTTGTTCTTCTGGTATCGGCCTGCTATAAGTACGATAATATACGAACTTTCCTAATTCTGTAGGAAAGGGATCTGGTTGATGTTTATATTTTCCAATAAATGCAGTTGATAAAAAAGTTCCAGTATATTTATTATCACGGCTTCTAAATAACTTTCTTTGAGCCTTAAATTCCGAGTAGGAATCTGCTACCTTATCTAGATTTGCAAGATATAATTCCTTAACTACCAACCGTTCTACATCCTCTACCTTCATTGCCTTCTCATGCTGACTTTCAATCTTGCTGGCGATTTCTCCTGCTTTACCAAAATCTTCATCACCAACTGCAACCATTGCCTTATAAATAGCATTTGTTATTCTACTTTTATCAAATTCAACTACTTGTCCATCTCTTTTTATAATTGATTTTATAACTTGTTCCATTTCTTTCTCTCCCTTCAATACCTTGTATCTATTCCAACCATAAGAATAAAGAGTTTTTAATTCCTAACACTCAATTTCCCACAAAACAAAAAACACTACATATTGTTGTAATATTTAAATATTACAACAATATGTAGTGTTCGTCAAGCTATATAAATAGAATTTGATCAAGTATATTTAATCTTGCGGATACAAATGACATGCAACCTTATGGTTATTGCCATAGTCTTTATATACAGGTACTTGTGTCTTACAAATCTCCATTGCATTCGGACAACGTGTATGGAATTTACATCCAGATGGAGGATTGGAAGGTGATGGAATATCTCCTTCTAGTATCGTACGATTCATCTTTATATCTGGATTTGGAATTGGAACAGCACTTAGAAGTGCCTTTGTATAAGGATGCATTGGCTTTTTAAAGAGTTCTTCTTTAGATGCCATTTCTACAAGATTACCTAAATACATTACACCAACTACATCAGATATATATTCCACTACGGATAAATCATGTGATATGAATAAGTAGGAAAGTCCTCTCTTCTTTTGCAAGTCAACCATTAAATTAATGATTTGTGCCTGAATAGAAACATCTAGCGCTGATACAGGTTCATCTGCAACAATCAAGCTAGGATTAAGAGCTAGAGATCTTGCAATACAAATACGTTGTCTTTGTCCACCTGAAAACTCATGAGGATAACGATCTGCATAGTAAGAGCGAAGCCCACAGTCTTCCATTATCTTAAGAATATAATCGTTATATTCAGATTTTGGAACAATATTATGCTCACGTACTGCTTCTCCAATAATTTCTCCAACTGGCATTCTAGGATCTAGTGAACCATATGGATCTTGGAAAATCATCTGTACATTTGGACGCATCTTTCTTAACTCTTTTCTATCCATACCAAAAATATCTACACCATTTAAAATTGCTTCACCAGATGTAGGCTCTACTAATCTAAGTATTGTACGGCCAATTGTAGTCTTACCACATCCAGATTCACCTACTAGTCCAAAGGTCTTACCTTTAGGTATGTCAAAGGACACTCCGTCTACAGACTTTACATGTCCTACTGTATGCTGAAATACTCCACCTTTAATAGGGAAGTGTTTCACTAAATTACGGACTTCAAGTATATTTTCGTTTGCCATTATTTACTCCCCTTTTCTTCATGATAAAGATAGCAATTCACCTTGTGAGTATCAGATATATCGGTTATCTCAGGATAAAGACCCTTACATATTTCCATTCTCTTTTCACAACGATTTCTAAAATAACAGTAGTTAGGCATTCCGATAGGGTTTGGTACATTTCCCGGAATAGAATAAAGACGTTCTGTATTTTCATTTAAAACAGGACGAGATTTCATAAGTCCAACAGTGTATGGATGTTTTGGAGCATGATAGATCTCACTTGCAGTTCCCTGCTCAATTACTCTTCCTGCGTACATAACAACTACATAATCTGCCATTTCAGCAACTACACCAAGATCATGTGTAATAAGCATAATAGAAGCATTTATTTTATCTTTTAAGTCTCTTAGTAAATCTAAAATCTGAGCTTGAATTGTTACATCCAGTGCTGTTGTAGGTTCATCTGCAATAATCAAACGTGGATTACATGAAAGAGCCATCGCAATTACAACTCTTTGCTTCATCCCACCTGATAATTCGTGAGGATAACTGTCTTCAATACCTTCACGAACAATTCCTACCAATTTTAGAAGCTCTATTACTTTTTCTTTCACTTCCTTTTTAGTCATTTCAGGATTATGTAAGGTTATACTTTCACTTAACTGGTTTCCTATTGTAAAAACAGGATTTAAACTAGTCATAGGCTCTTGGAAAATCATTGCAATCTCATTTCCACGAATCTTTTGCATTTCTGACATTGGAAGTTTTGCAATATTTACTGCTTTATCACCTTGGTTATATCTGATTTCTCCACCAGCAAGCTGACCTTGTGGTCCTTGTAATAATCGCATAACCGATAAACTAGTTACTGATTTTCCGCATCCTGATTCACCAACTACACCTATGGTTTTTCCTTTTGGTATATTAAAAGAAACTCCATCTACAGCTTTTACTGTTCCTGAATCAGTATAGAAATAAGTTCTAAGATCTTCTATTTCAAGTATATTATCATTACTTTTCATTGTAGTAAGATATTCTGTTTCTGGAACTGTTTTTCTCTTCTTATCTTTATTATATTTCTTATACATTTCTGCATTTTCTTTTTTAATTGCTTTAAGCTTTGCACGTTTTTCTTGTTTGATACTTAAATCCGTCACAGTCTATCACCTACCTTTTCATCTTTGGATCATATGCGTCACGAAGACCATCACCTATAAAGTTAAATGCCATAACTATAAGTAAAATTAAAACTCCTGGTGGAAGCCAAATATTTAAGTAATTCTTTAAAATAATGGATTGGTTTACCGCATTTACCATGTTACCTAGAGAAGCGTAGGGAAATGCTAGTCCAACACCCAAAAATGATAAGGAAGATTCTGTAAGGATAAAACCACCCAAATCCATAGTTGCCATAACGATAATCACTGGCATAGCATTAGGGATTAAATGCTTTATAATTTTACGGGAAGAACGAATCCCACAAGCTTCAGCAGCTTGCATATAGTCCATCTCTCTTATTGATAAAATTTGTCCACGTACCATTCTGGCTACACCTGACCAATTAAAGATACCCATGATTAACATCAAGAAATAAATCTTTTGTTCAGGTCTAATACCAAATGCTGACATAAAAGAAGATACAACCAACATCAACGGTAGGAAGGGTATACAATAAAACACCTCAACAATTCTCATAATTATCATATCTACCTTACCACCGTAGTATCCCGCGATACCACCCATGGTAATACCGATTAATAACTCAATAATTGTAACGGCGATACTAAATTTCAAAGAAATTTGTCCACCATACATTAGACGTGTAAATACATCACGACCATCTGCATCAGTACCTAATAAGTGTGATTTTGATATAGGTGCCTTTACATAAACACCAACACCTGCTTGTTTAATTCCGTTTGTATCATACATGCTTACTTCTTGTCCAGTATTTTTGTTTATATAAAATATTTCATATTCTCCGTATGGAGAAAAATAAGGTCCAATAAAACAAAACAACATTGTTACTACAATAAATACTAATCCTAAAATAGCTAATTTATTTCTAAAAAATCTCTTTGCTATCAATTGGCCAGGAGTTAAAAGTATCTGGCTTTGTTCAAATTCGTCTTGCTCTAATAAATCCTTGTCTGTTACATTTAGATCTGCCACTTTTTATTCTCCTTCCTAATTATATCTTACGCGTGGGTCTACCACTGCATATAAAATGTCTGAAACTAATGTTCCTAATAAAGTAAGAACTGCTAAAAACATTAAGTATCCCATTAAAAATGGCATATCTTTATTATGTACAGAATCGAGTGCTGCTTTTCCCAAACCATTTATAGAGAAAATACCTTCTGTAATAATTGCACCCGAGAAAAGACCTGGAATACTTCCTCCTATAAAGGTTACAATAGGAATTAGTGTATTTCTAAAAGCATGTTTTCCAATTACTGTTCTTTCACTTAAGCCTTTTGCTCGCGCTGTACGAACATAATCTGCATTTAAAACTTCAAGCATATTTGTTCTAACATATCTTAACCAACTACCTACACTAATAATAACAAATACTGTAACTGGCAATACAAAATGGTATGCCATATCTAATATTAATCGAAATCCCGTATAATTTTCTCTTGCCGTAACCATACCTGACAAAGGCAACCAATCAAGTCCCATAGCAAATACTCTCTGAAGAATAGCTGCGAAGAAAAAGGAAGGTAATGAAATACCTAATAAAGCAAAAAACACAATTCCATAATCCACTCTACTGTATTGTTTTGTCGCTGCCAAGATTCCTAATGGAATCGCTATTAAAAGTTGAATAACAAAAGCTGAAGCTGATAAAGAAAAGGACACCCACATCCTACTTCCGATAACTTCAAATACTGGTTTTTGATATAAGAAAGAGATTCCAAAATCACCTTTTAAAGCATCACTAACCCAGTTAATATACCCCTCTAAAACTCCACTATTTAATCCATAGGCTTCTCTTAGTCTATCTTTTTGTTCAGCTGTTATTGACGGATTTCCAGAGGTCATACGCTCAACAAAATCGCCTGGTATTAAACGCAACATACCATATATTAAAAAAGAAACTCCCAATAAAACAACCACACTAATTAGTATACGTCGAATCACATATTGTCTCATACTTACACCTCTCTCTAGATATTTTATTACTTTAATTTGCTAAAAGGTCCTTAAACGCCCATTTAGCTACACTGCCGAGAAAACATAATCGTATATTTTACCGGCAGCGTAGCTAAGGTCATAGCTTATCTTAGCAATAAGAGGCTGCCATAAGACAGCCTCTTATTGCTATTATAATACTTATTTATTATACATACGTTTTATTATTTTAAATCTAATAAATGAATTTCATTTACATAATTATAATAAGTTGAAGTGTTTGCTGGAACTGTATCCATATCTACTATCTCTGGATTATAGATCCATAAATTCTTACGTTGGTAAATTGGCATATAAGTAGCCCAACTCATAATTAAATCAAGTTCTTCTGCAACAAGTGCTTTTCTTTCCTCAAAATCTAGAGTTGTATTAACTTGTTCAAGAAGAGCATCTAGTTTAGGATCTACAATCCATGTTCTATTAGAACCACCAGCTTTTGTAGATTCACTACCAAATAATTGCTTTAAGTCAGCGTTAGTTGAGTTACCCCAAGCCGCTACCCACATGTCAATATCATCGTTATTCATACGATTACTTAAAATACTGAAATCTACATCGCTTACAATAAGTTCTCCACCTAGATTAGCCATATCATTTGCCATCTGAGTTAAGATTGGTGTAGAAGGATGAGTTGCAGCACCTCCGATACCAACTTCTACTACTAGTTGCTCACCATCTTTTACTAATTTTCCATTTACTTGTTCATATCCAGCAGCTTTAAAGTATTCTAAAGCTTTATCTGGATCATAACCCCAGTATTCTGTAGCTTCTGCAGGATATTCACCTAATGTAGGTGTCATAGGACGTTCAATAACTTCTGCAAGTTCACCATAATAAGTAGAAACTGCTTGCTCACGAGTCATTAAGTGCATTAAACCACTACGAACATTAATATCAGGTATTCTCTTAGCACTAACTGCAATGTAGCCATAACCTGGGTTACCAATTAGAGAGTACTCAATTCCCTCTGTTTCTAATATGTCCATTACTTCTAAAGAAGCAGATGGATCTGTTATATCAATGTCACCATTTACAATGGCATCCACTTTGTTTTCTTCGTTAATAACTTGGTATTTAATAAATTCAATCTTAGGGCTTCCTAAGAAATAATCTGGATTTGCTTTTACTGTTACAACGTTGTTTTCATAGCTTTGCCATACAAATGGACCTGAACCAAGAGGAGTATCATTTTTAGCCTTTACGCCTGCAAGATTACCTTTTTCAAAGCCATCTCCATAATAATGCTCAGGAACAATAGGGTTTTGTGCTAACTGACGGTCAGCAATCATATTAACACCATTCACTAATACTTTAACTGTATAATCATCTACTCTAGTGATACCAGAAATTTCAGGTACATCAATACCATCTGCAAGTCCACCAGCAATATAGTCTTGTGATAAGAAATTAGTCCAGTATGTAACTGCGTCATACGCATCTGCATAATTTGTATACTCAGCTTCTGCAAGCATAGCTAACATCGCTTCTGGATCTTCTTCAATTCCTGTAGGATCAAATCCTTCATCTTTTAAATATCCAGCCCATGTAAGTGTTCCATCTCCTAGAAGATCTCCAGGAAGTACTCCGTCCCACCATCCATCAAGGTTAGATGCAATTAAGAACTCAATAAAACCTTCTTTTGTAGATGCTTTTTCTTCTGCATCTGCTTGGATACTTGTTATTTTTTCTGTATAGTTAGGATCATCATAAAAATATTCTTTTAAACCTACGATATCTACGCTTGATGCGAATGTAGACATTCCATCATAGGTAGGATCCGCTTGAACATAATAGCTGAAAATCACGTCATCAATCGTAACTGGTTCTCCATCAGAGAATTTCATTCCTTCTTGAATTGTAATTGTGTAAAGAGATTGAACATTTCCGTTTGCATCTTTTACTTCTTCAGATTCAATATGTCCACCTTTATCTACTAATACATTGTTATCATCTAATTCTGAAATACTTGTGAAAATAGTCTCAAATGCTTGTGCATCATAAGCTGTAGTGTAGAAAAATGGATTGAAAATACCATTAAAGCTTTGTGTTCCTATAACAAGCGTACCTTCAGGTGCTTCGCCTGTCTCTGTACCACTAGTAGTTTCGCTACCAGATGGCTTTGTCGTTGGATCAGTGCTTGCAGTGTTTCCACATGCAGCTAGACTCAGCACCATAGTCAATGTAAATAGAAGTGCTACTACTTTTTTCATCATAATCTATTCCTCCTTTTTGTTGGCTAATCATCCAACCATTTGCATCATAACTTATAATAAATATAAGAAAAAGGCTCTCCAAATGCATCTATATACTGTGTCAATATGCCGCATTGTGGTAAGCCCTTTATATATTTTATTCTATCATACTGCATAACGATTTCTTTTGGACTCTCTGCCTTATATCAACGTATTATAGTGATATATAAGCAAAATGTCAAGAGAAATCGGCTAAAAAGTTCTATTTAAAGCCATTAATCTTTGTAGCTCAAGAAAACATTTCCTTCCTTGGAAAACAAATCATTGCCCTCTTTCAAGCCTATCTTGTATGTTTCATTACTTAAGGGATTTAAGATTGTTATATTATATGAATCATATCCAACGATTAGTACATATCTATTCTCTCCTATATTTCCCATCACAGGTTTTCCCTTGTTAACATAATATAATACTTGATTTAAGGAACTTCCAGTTAAATCAATTCCCCTATTTTCTAAGTTTCCATTTATAATTTCTATCATTGATTTACCTTCGTCAAGAAGTTCTTTACTGCTTACTGCTACTCCACCTGACAAAAGCATACCATCTAAACTTGCAACAATGGAATTTTCTTGTGGTATTACCGAAACATCTTTTAAAAATATTCTCGAATTCTCATTCCCTCTTACCCAGATATAGCGTCCATTCTCATCTAAGACCACTCCTACTTGTTCATCAGCTAGGGCAATAGCTTCTGTAGGGTTGTTAAAGATTCCCATCATTTCCCCTTTTGCATACACAAAATAATCATTTTCCGTATTTTCCTTTTGGGTTATAATAAGTTTCTTTTCTTCTTCTAAAATCACTTCTTTTGTGGAATCTATAACTAACCTTTTATCTCCTGTTGCCAAAAACAAATTAATACCATTTTCTTTTTTCTTAAGCTCTGTAGCTATCATAGAGGCTGAAATCAATGTTTCTTCTGTAACTACATTATTAGTAATATAATCCTCTTCTATCTTTACAAATTCATTTCTTTCTAAGTCTCGCTTTGCTCTCTCTAAAACAATCATGTTGTCCCGTATCTCTGCTGAATCAAAATAAATTCCCTCTTTAGCATAGGAGCCTGCAATTTGATTTTCATTGTCTAATATATATAAGGTTGACATATAAAAGTCTACACTTCCATTTACAGAATGGACAATATCGGTATCTTTTGCAATACCATAGATAAAGTCTTCTTCTATAAATCCTAATACTCTTATCTTCTCATTTTCACCAGCATATGTGGTAAATTCTTTATTTGGCTCCAACTGTAGCACTTTAATTGTAGAAGATTCGTAAGCCTTGTTTTCTACTTGCCAAGCAATCATATTCCCTTTTTTATTTATGGCATAGGAGTCCATAGACAATCCAGAAGCCAATGTCATATACTCTTTGCTGGCTAAATCTACAGAATAAATAGTGCCATCTAAAATAAAGAACAAGTTATCACTACTATTAATATAAAAAAGTTCTCCTAATGTCTCTTTTAAAATTCCAAAAGATCTTTCATATGGAATAAACATAACCTCTTCCACGGTTTTGCTTTCACTCGAATAATGATAGAGTGTAATTCCTACTTCACCTTCATGAGCACCTCTATTCATATATCCATATACAATAAAATCAATATTACCTAATACATCCGTACGAATCACTTTAACTTGATGCTCATCCTGATCATCTCGAATACCATCATCTTTTTGATCTATAAATGAGAATACACAGGTTATCTTCTTTTCATCTACATGAAAACTCCACAATTCTCTCTCTTTTACAAAGCATATAATTTTACCATCTGGACTAGATTTCATATCAATGTTACTGTTTTCTGATATTCCTAGATTGATTCTTTTCCCATTTATATTCTCAGACAAAGGCTCAAAGATTTGTTCCATGGTTCTTTCATAATTTAAAAGATAATTTCTAGTAGGGGAGTAGCGTATACGAAAAAATTCTTTAATATTGTACACTTCCTCTGTTCCATACATATTTTCGAACTTCACCTGATACTTTAACTCAGTTTGAATTATGTCAGCATTTACGTCAAGAACCTTTATGGTTTCTTCATTTATTTTCTCTGGAGCAAGTTCTCCCCAAGTGATTTGAGAAAAGCTAGAATAAATATTGACTTTCCCAAAGTTCGTGTTGTCCCCTTTCGAACCTGATTCTAAATATGGTATCAGTTCGGTTGCCGCCTCTTTATCAAATGTTTTATCACTAAATCCCTTTACAAAGTCTAGTTTCTCTCCCAAATCACTTATTCCCAATATAATTCTAGTATAATAAGAGATATCTTCTCTATCTTCTGTAGCAATTTTCACAATCAAACTATACTCTGTATTAATTTCAAGAAGATTTTCAATATTTAAGCTAGCCTCAATGTAATCCTCTTTTTCTTCCCATCGATCAACTTGAGTCTTTTCTATTAAACGAGTACCATCTATACTTCTTACCTCATAAGAAATACCCCTTATATTGGAAGCATAATCTCTAATCCTAATGTCAAGTTTACGACTTTCTTCCAAAGGCGTTAGAGAATCACGCATAAAAGAAGCCTCCATTTCATTCACATAACCATGGAGACGATTTAATTCTATATCTTCATATGTCATATAAACAACTGGAAGTGTTGCTTTTCCCATAATTACTGTTGTATCTTCTATGTTTTGGTTCTGTATAAAAAACACGCCTATTGCAACGGTTAAAAAAATCACGAACAATAGAATGAATCTTTTTATTACCTTTTTCATTTTTCACATCCTGCGACATTTTATATAGTCATGGCAAAGTAAAAACGCCATGACTATATTGTAAATGTTTTAGTAAAAAACCTCAACTATATTCTTTTTCTTTTTTAATACAATTGAATTTCAGGGAATTAGTATCTCCATCTTCTTCCTCTACAATTACGATACCGACACCTTCGCTGATAAAATTCATTAAATAATAGAATGGAAATAATATCTCTTCTCCAATTATTTGAAGGTCTACGATATTGTGAATAATGACCGCCTACTCCTGGATACCTTCCACCATATTCATTGCGTAATTGCGTTGCTTCATAAACCTCTTCCATATCCTGTGTTTTCTCATAGATTTGATTACATAGAGTTCTTAGCATGAGCTTATCTGGATACTCATCAAACATCATGCTTCCCTCATACTCTAATTTATCACATTCTTCTTCAATTACCACTTGCATTTTTTTCATTTTCTCAGGATAAAGGCTCTTTATATATTCAATATCACGATCGTTTTCTTCTTCGTTTGAATACAAATCCTGCATAGGATACTTCATGTAATAAGGTAATATTTCATTGGTATCTTCATAGCCATAAGGATTATAATTTTGTATATTCATATAGTCAAATGGAAATGCCATACTTATACTCCTTTATTCTTCTTATTGTAACTATATGCAAGAAAATCAATTTTGTGTTCCGCCTAATAATCAGTCTCAATAATTGGTATAGAAATATAAAGCTTTGTTGCATCTTTTCCTTCATTATAGCTCATTGCCAAATTAATATTTATTTTATCTTTTCCTAGCACAATATAATCTTTTACTAATTCTGAATAGGCATAAATACTATATAGTTCCATAGTTCTATTTTCTAAAACCACCTTTGCTTTAAACTTTCTTAACAACTCATCTGCTATCTTGTTCCTTCCTGTGAAAGAAATCTTGCCTGGGTAATACCCAGTAATTCCAATCGTAACTCTTCCCTCTATTTTTTCTTCTTGTAAAATTTCTTCTATTTTCCCTCTGTAAAACAGAATACTTTCATAAGAATCTTTAATTTCAAGCTTTATAATCAGGTATTGTTCCAATTTTATTTGATTTGCCTCATCTCTCGATTCAATGGTAGACAGCTTCAGCGTAGTCTTAGCCGCTTTTGCATTTTTTGACAGAGTTGTACTTGCTATATTTTCTTCTCGCTTATTTTCCAAATGATATACAGAATTAATTCCTAACTTAGCTGCAATTCTTTTTAATAGTTCTTCTTTTTCTTCTAAACTTAAATAGCTTTCTTTATATTTATCAACAAACTCAATTGTGCCTACTACATTTTGAAGTTGTGATTGATTAAGAACCTCCACTATTTCTACTCCATTTTCTCCTTTGTCTCTTATTACTAAATTGACCACAAAAACAATCCATAAAATCAAACAACTATATACTATTACTTTTCTCATAACATGTACCTCCTTGTACTGGATAGTATTTCCACTTACCAATAAACTAAACCTTAGCTGCGAAAGAAAGGTGGAGAAAATAATAGAATCAGTACTTATACTATGTTATAATTGCGTTAATAAAGTAAAATTATAGGAGGCACTATATGGATGTAAGGCAACAATCACTTCATAAACATTTTGACTGGAAAGGAAAAATAGAGGTTATTTCTCGTGTTTCTATAAATACAAAGGAGGATTTATCTCTTGCCTATACGCCTGGAGTTGCAGAGCCGTGCTTAGAAATTCAAAAGGACTATAGCAAATCTTTTGAATTAACTAGACGTAATAACCTTGTAGCTGTTATTACAGATGGTACTGCTGTTCTAGGATTAGGTGATATCGGACCTGAAGCTGGAATGCCAGTTATGGAAGGAAAATGTGCTCTTTTCAAAGAATTTGCAGGAGTAGATGCTTTTCCTATTTGCTTACGTACCAAGGATGTAGATGAATTAGTTCGTTCTATTTATCTTATCTCAGGTAGTTTTGGTGGAATAAATCTAGAAGATATCTCTGCACCACGCTGCTTTGAAATCGAGAGAAGGCTAAAAGAAATCTGTGATATACCTGTCTTTCATGATGACCAACATGGTACTGCCATAGTTGTAGCTGCAGCATTAATAAATGCACTAAAAGTAGTAAAAAAAGATATTTCTGAAATCAGAGCCGTAATAAATGGGGCTGGTTCAGCAGGAATCGCTATAGGAAAACATCTTCTAAACCTAGGGGTTAAAAACTTAACCATGGTTGATCGTTTTGGAATTATATGTGATGGTATGGAAGTCTTAAACCCTGCTCAGGCAGAAATGGCTAAAGTTACTAATTTAAAACACCAAACTGGAACTTTAAAAGATGCTCTTAAAGATGCTGATGTCTTTATTGGAGTATCCGCTCCAAATGTTTTAACTTCTGAAATGGTTCATTCTATGTCAGATGATTCCATTATTTTTGCTATGGCAAATCCTAACCCTGAGATTATGCCAGACCTAGCAAAGGCAGCCGGTGCAAAAATAGTTGGCACTGGTCGTTCTGATTTCCCAAATCAAATAAATAATGTACTGGCTTTTCCAGGTATCTTCCGCGGTGCCTTAGACTGTCGAGCGGCCACCATCAACGAAGAAATGAAGGTTGCAACTTCCTATGCACTTGCAAATCTAGTTTCTGAATCCGAATTAAGTACAGAATATATTCTACCTTCTGCACTTGATAAAAGAGTCGGCAAAGAAATCGCTAAAGCGGTTGTAAAAGCTGCAAACAAAACAGGGGTTGCAAGAATTTAAAAGACAAGGGGTATAAACATGAAAAATTATTGTATGGCACTGGATCAGGGCACAACTAGTTGTAGAGCTATATTATTTGATAAAAATAGTAATTTGATTGGAAGTGCAAAAAAGGAATTTAACCAGATTTATCCTAAGCCTGGATGGGTTGAACATGACGCTATGGAGATCTGGGGAATCCAAATGGGTGTCATGAGAGAAGTCATAGAAACAGTAGGTATTAAAACCGAAGAGATTGCTGCTATTGGAATTACCAACCAAAGAGAAACCACGGTTATATGGGATAAAAACACTGGAAAGCCTATATACAATGCAATTGTATGGCAATCAAGACAAACCGCCTCCATATGTGAAGATTTGAAATCACAAGGATTGGAAGATTATATCAAAGAATCAACAGGGCTTCTTATCGATGCTTATTTTAGTGCTACAAAAATCAAATGGATCTTGGATCATGTGGAAGGCTCTCGTGAAAGAGCCAAAAAAGGTGAATTATTATTTGGTACCATGGATACCTGGATTATTTGGAATTTAACAAAAGGCCGCACTCACGTAACAGAATATTCCAATGCTTCTAGGACTATGATTTATAATATTAATGAGTTATGTTGGGATAACAAAATACTTGAAGCTCTTGATATTCCTATAGAGGTGCTTCCAGTAGTAAAATCCTCCAGTGAAATCTACGGTTATACACACGAGAGTATGTTGTCTGGAGCAAGGATTCCTATCTCTGGAGCTGCCGGAGACCAGCAAGCAGCATTGTTTGGCCAAGCTTGTTTTAAACCAGGCATGGTGAAAAGCACCTATGGAACTGGTAGCTTTATCTTAATGAATACTGGTAATGAAATTATTCATTCAAAAAAAGGACTTGTTTCCACCATCGCTTGGGGCATAGATAATAAAGTAGAATACGCACTAGAAGGCAGTATTTTTATTGCTGGTGCTGCAATCCAATGGTTACGAGACGAGCTACGCCTTATTTATTCTTCTGATGAAAGCGAATTTTTTGCAACAAAAGTTGCAGATTCTAATGGTGTATATGTAGTACCAGCTTTCTCTGGATTAGGTGCTCCATACTGGGATATGTATGCTAGAGGTGCTATCCTTGGTCTAACAAGAGGAGTCAATAAAAACCATATTATTAGAGCAACCTTGGAGTCTATTGGATACCAATGCAAAGATGTTATTGACATTATGGTTGAAGAATCTAAGATTCCATTAGAAAAGATCAGAGTGGATGGAGGCGCCAGTGTAAACAACTTTATCATGCAGTTCCAATCTGATATCTTAGGTGTACCAGTAGAACGTCCAGAAATGCTTGAGATAACTGCACTTGGTGCCGCTTACCTTGCTGGACTTGCCGTAGGCTTTTGGAAAAATAAAGAAGATATTATGAAACAAGCTCCAGTTATGGCAGAATATCATCCAATGATGAACCAAGAAGAGCGGAAGAAAAAATATAAGGGTTGGAAAAAAGCAGTTGGGCGTTCTCTTTCATGGGAAGAAAACTAATATAACTGTTCCATGCAAATACCGAATTTAGTTCAACTATAACAAAAGAATTATCTATTTCATTCGGAGCGAGTGTCATAATATCTTGAGGTCCTTTTAATAACATGTTATCCCCCTCTTAGTCCTGTCTGGAATAATTATTAATACTTTACATTTACAAAGTTCTGATAAGTCTATATTTTGAAGTAAAGCAAAGGCCAGGAAAGCAATCAACAACAGATTACTTTCCTGGCTTTATCGCATTTAATAAGCTTTTTCACTATATTTATAGGTTTGCTCTAATATCATATCTTTTAATTTCATAAGACTAAGCTGAGTACTTCTTTCATTCTCATCAAGCTTCATTTATAATTGGAATTTAATTTCTCTATTTGTATGTGTATACTGATAATACCTCACTCCTGCTGCATCCAACATCCTTTTTGATGCAATTACTGCTGGAGTTTCTGCATATTTATCATTTTCATAAACTATGGTTTTTATTCCTGCTTGAATAATTGCTTTCGCACATTCATTACATGGAAATAAAGATACGTATAATTTAGATCCTTCAAGACTTGTACCACGATAATTTAAAATAGCATTTA
>CAYYVJ010000002.1:0-67538 GCA_964475115.1 uncultured Lachnospiraceae bacterium | reverse complement strand
TGGGTCAGTTGTATATGTTAATCGCGCTTGCAATATTTCCAGTAATAATTGTATATATAATGTTAGCCAAATATATTGTTGAAGGTGTAACAGCTGGTAGTGTAAAAGGTTAAATTACCATACAACATAGCTTCGATAATTAGTGGAGCGGCTCTGGAGGGAGTAAGAGAATAGATACATGAGAATATCTTATGTGAAAAGGATTTGTTGCAAATTGATTTGTGAAAAGCAAAAAGATTTGCAACAAGTCTTTTTTATATTGACACCTTAAAACCTATTTAGTATAGTATGTTATAGGTAAGTCGAGGAGGAAAGCAATGAACGATATTGTTAGAATAGCTGTAGATGCCATGGGCGGAGACAATGCACCTTCAGAAATTGTGAAAGGAGCCGTTGAAGCTGTAGATGCTAGACAGGATATAAAAGTTTTTTTAGTTGGTAAAGAAGCTGACATAAATAAAGAACTTTCCAAATATACCTATTCCAAAGAGAATATACAGGTTGTAAATGCTTCAGAAGTAATCAGTACAGAAGAAGCGCCGGTAATGGCCATTCGCAAGAAAAAGGATTCTTCCATAGTAGTCGCTATGAATATGGTTAAGAACAATGAAGTGGATGCATTCGTATCTGCAGGAAGTTCTGGTGCTGTACTTGTAGGTGGACAATTAATTGTAGGGCGAATAAAAGGAGTAGAAAGACCACCTTTAGCACCTTTAATTCCTACAAAAAATGGTGTATCCTTATTAATTGATTGTGGTGCCAATGTAGATGCTAGATCCTCTCATTTAGTACAGTTTGCAAAAATGGGTTCTATTTATATGGAAAATGTAGTTGGTATAAAAAACCCGAAGGTAGCTATTGTAAATATTGGTGCTGAAGAAGAAAAAGGAAACTTACTTGTAAAGGAAACATTTCCTTTATTAAAAGCTTGCGAGGATATAAACTTTATTGGAAGTATCGAAGCGAGAGATATACCTGCAGGATATGCCGATGTAATCGTTTGTGAAGCTTTTGTTGGTAATGTGATTTTAAAGCTATATGAGGGTGTAGGTTCAACTTTAGTGGGCAAGATAAAAGAAAGTCTTACTAGTTCATTAAGAAGTAAAATAGGTGCTTTACTAATTAAACCAGCTCTTAAGAAAACTTTGAAGTCATTTGATGCCAGTGAACATGGTGGAGCACCACTTCTTGGATTAAAAGGATTAGTTGTAAAAACACATGGAAATTCAAAATCCCAAGAAATACGAAACGCTGTTATACAGTGTGTGACTTTTAAGGAACAAGAGATTAATAAGAAGATTCGAGAAAATATTCAAGAAAAAAATAATTTAAACGAGTAAATAGTTGAGATTTATAACAAGTTAATACTTAACTAGGAAGGAAGATAGTATGGAATTTGAAAAATTACAACACATTATTTCAGAAGTATTGAATGTAAATGTGGATGAGATTATGATGGATACAACATTTGTAGATGACTTGGGAGCGGACTCTTTGGATATCTTTCAAATAATTATGGGGATAGAAGAGGAATTTGACATTGAGATTGCAAATGACGATGCAGAGAATATTGTTTCCGTAGGAGATGCTGTAGAGCAAATTAAAAATGCCTTAAATTAATATTTTCGAAAAAGCCCTGATACAGATACCAGGGCTTTTTCGCTTAAATAGGTTGCTGAAAGGGATGTGATGAAAATAATGGAATTTAAAGGATTTGAAAAAAAGATTCAGTATGAGTTTCAAGATAAAAGCTTGTTAAAGCAGGCAATGACCCACAGTTCTTATTCCAATGAAAATAAGCAAAATAGACTGGATAGTAATGAACGTCTAGAATTTTTAGGGGATGCAGTATTAGAGATAGTAGTGAGTGACTTCCTATACAAAAACTATGTAAAACTTCCAGAGGGCGATTTGACCAAAATGAGAGCAAGTATCGTATGTGAACCTACCCTTTCTTTTTGTACAAAAGAAATTGAACTTGGTAAACACTTGCTTTTGGGTAAGGGAGAGGATATGACAGGTGGTAGAGAAAGAAGCTCAATTGTTTCGGATGCCATGGAGGCAGTGATTGGAGCAATTTATCTAGATGGTGGTTTTGCTAATGCAAAAGAATTTATTTACCGCTTTATTTTAACAGATATAGAGCATAAACAATTCTTTTATGATAGCAAGACTATCTTGCAAGAAATCGTTCAAAGTCAATTCAGTGAAGAATTATCTTATGAGCTTGTAAGGGAAGAAGGTCCTGATCATAATAAAAATTTTGAAGTGAATGCATTAATAGGCTCTAAGGTAGTGGGTAGTGGAATCGGTAGAACGAAAAAGGCTGCGGAACAAATGGCTGCCTATCAAGGTATTATTAAATTAAAGAACGATGAGAAGAAACAGGGGAATAGGAGTTAATATGTATTTAAAAAGTATTGAAGTACAAGGTTTTAAATCTTTTGCTCATAAAATAGTTTTTGAATTTCATAATGGAATTACATGTATTGTTGGACCAAATGGAAGTGGAAAAAGTAACGTAGCAGATGCGGTACGTTGGGTTTTAGGAGAACAAAGTGCAAAACAGCTTCGTGGTGCTAAAATGGAAGATGTTATTTTTTCTGGAACAGAAAGTAGAAAATCTCAAGGGTTTGCATATGTTGCTCTCACAATGGATAATTCTGATCACAAACTACCGATTGAATATGATGAAGTGAAGGTGGCTAGACGTGTCTATCGTTCAGGTGAAAGTGAATATTCTATTAATGGAACCATTTGCAGACTTAAGGATGTAAATGAAATGTTCTACGATACAGGTATTGGTAAAGAAGGATATTCGATTATTGGACAAGGGCAGATTGATAAAATTTTAAGTGGAAAACCAGAAGAACGTAGAGAACTATTTGATGAGGCTGCTGGTATCGTAAAGTTTAAAAGAAGAAAATCGGAATCAATTAAAAAGTTGGAAAATGAAAGACAGAATCTTATTCGAATCGAAGATATTCTTTCCGAACTTGGGAAACAAGTTGGTCCATTAGAAAAACAAGCAGAAGTAGCAAAGGAATATTTACGATTAAAAGAAGAATTAAAAACATATGATATTAATATGTTCTTAATTGAAACAAAAGTAGTCAAGGAACAGCTGAAATCAGTAGAAGATAAAAATGAAATTGCAATAAATGATTTGGAAAGTTCTAAGATTAACTACACTCAATTTAAAGAGCAGTATCATGAGTTAGATGTTGGAATTGAAGAGATTTCTTTAAAAATTGAAGAGACAAAATCATCTATTAATGAAGCTGATATTACAAAAGGGAAATTAGAAGGAGAAATAAACCTTCAAAAAGAACAAATTAATAACATGAATTTAAAGGATGGGAATTTTGAAAGTAGAATACATAGCATCCAATTAAACGTAAGTGAAAATGAAGCAGAATATCTTCAGTTATTAGAAGAAAAGAAGAAAATAAATTCTGGACTTGATTTAATTAAAGAGGATCAAGAAAGAGAGTCTGAAAAGTTACTTTCAATTTCAAACACAATTCGTAGTTTTGAAAAAGAGATTGAGGAAAATAAAGCCTTAATTATTGATTTGCTTAATGAAAAGTCACTTATTAAGACAAAGGGTCAAAGATATGAAACGATGCTTGAACAAATTCAAATTAGAAAAGCAGAGTTAAATAGGAAACTTTTACAAAATAAAAGAAATGAAACGATGCAAGCGGAGACCATAGATGGTCTGGAAAAAGAGCTTTTAGAGATCAATAAGAAGCTTGCAGAACTTGAAGAAAAAGGCAGAGAATATACTGCAGAGATATCTAGAGTTCATGAAATCAACCTGAAATTAGAAGAAAATAGAGCAGAAATCTTCAAACAGTATCATAGTGAAAAGTCTAGACTTGAGTCTTTGCGTAATCTGACCGAGCGATATGATGGTTATGGAAATAGTATCCGTAAGGTAATGGAACGAAAAGAAACACAAAAAGGAATTATTGGTGTTGTTGCAGACATCATAAAAACAGAAAAGAAATATGAAACTGCCATTGAAACTGCGTTAGGTGGAAGTATTCAAAATATTGTCACAGACAATGAAAACACTGCGAAAGATTTAATTGCATACCTAAAGAAAAACAAGTTTGGAAGGGCCACTTTTTTACCGTTAGATTCTATTCATGGAAAGAGTACTTACACAAATGATAAAGTATTGACAGAAAAAGGTGCACTTGGGTTTGCAAATGAGCTTGTAGATGTAGATGTATTATATAAATCGGTTGCAAGTTATTTACTTGGTAGAATCTTGGTTGTAGACGATATTGATCATGCACTTTTGATTGCTAGAAAATACAATCATACTCTTCGTATCGTTACTTTAGACGGAGAACTTTTAAATGCTGGTGGTTCTATGACAGGTGGAGCCTTTAAAAATGCAGGAAACTTATTAGGAAGAAGAAGAGAAATAGAGGAACTTGAAGAAAGTGTAAATGTACTTGAAGAAAGATCAAGATCCATACAAAAGGAAATTGAAGTCAACAAAGCCATTAATGCAAATAATAGAAAAGAGTTAGAACTATTAAGGGAATCTCAACAAGAAACCTATATTGCACAAACGACTGCTAAGATGAATTTAAACCATGCAATAGAAGAAGATACAGCTCAAAAAGAAGAATATACAAGATTCATGTCTGAAAATATGGAGATTGAGCAACAGGTTGTTGATATTAAAATAGAATTAGAAGATATTAGAGAACAGCTAGCACTTTGTGAAGAAAAAAGCCAAGTATTAGAAGATAAAGTGAAGTTTAATACAAAAGAGCTTGAAGCACAAAGAATAATTGAAGCGGAGCAAAGTAAAAAAGCAGAAGAGTTAAGGCTGGAAGTTGTAAGTTTATCTCAAAAGGAAAGCTTTTTACTAGAAAACATAAAACGAATTAGCAGGGATATAGAAAAATATAAAGAAGAAATTGTATCGTTAAATTCAAACAAAACTACTAATTTGGATGAGATTAAAGAAAAAGAAATCCATATTGAAACTATTAAGGGAACAATAGAAGAATCTGTTTCTTATAGGGAGAAGCTAGGAGAAACCTTAAAAGAATATCAAAATGAAAAAGAAAGACTTGTTCAAGTTCAAAAAGAAAGTTATAAAAAAAGAGAAGAGTTATCTGAAGTCATAAATGGACTGGACAAAGAAGTGTTTCGTCTATCGAATCATAAAGAGAAACTTGAAGAAACATTGACGTCTAGCGCAAGTTATATGTGGGAAGAATATGAATTAACTTACCACGGTGCAGAAGAATACGCGAATGAAGAATTCACCAATGCTAGCGAAATGAAGAAAAAGATTGCTTCCTTGAAAGGTAACATCAAAGAATTAGGGACGGTAAATGTCAATGCTATTGAAGATTACAAAGAGGTAGCAGAACGTTTTGATTTCTTAGAAATACAACATAATGATCTAATTGAAGCAGAGAAAACCTTGCTTAAAATAATAGAGGACTTAGATGTTGGTATGCGAAAGCAATTTAAGGAAAAGTTTCAAGAAATAAAGATTGAATTCGATAAGGTTTTCAAAGAATTATTTGGTGGAGGTAAAGCAACTCTTGAATTGATGGAAGATGAAGATATTTTAGATGCAGGGATTAAAATTATATCTCAACCTCCAGGGAAGAAGCTTCAAAACATGATGCAGCTTTCTGGTGGTGAAAAAGCTTTGACAGCTATTTCCTTGCTTTTTGCCATTCAGAATCTAAAACCATCTCCCTTCTGTTTGTTAGATGAAATTGAAGCTGCTCTAGATGATTCAAATGTAATTCGATTTGCAAAATATTTAAATAAATTAACGAAAAACACTCAATTTATTGTAATAACACATAGAAGAGGAACTATGAATGCAGCAGACAGACTATATGGAATTACAATGCAAGAAAAAGGTGTGTCGGCTCTAGTTTCTGTAAACTTAATTGAAGATGATTTAGAAGGGAAGTGAATGTAATGAGTGAAAATAAAAAAAGCTTTTTTAGTAAGTTGGTAGATGGTCTTTCAAAAACGAGAAATAATATTGTTTCTGGAATGGATTCCATTTTTAGTGGATTTTCTATTATAGATGAAGATTTTTATGAAGAAATCGAAGAAACATTAATTATGGGTGATATCGGTATTAATGCTACAAATGCAATTGTTGAAAATTTGCGTAAAAAAGTAAAAGAAAATAAAATCAAAGAACCTAGTGCATGTAAAGAGATTTTGATTACTAGTATGAAAGAACAGATGCATATTGAAGATGGTATGTATGATTTTGAGGATAAAAAATCCATTGTATTAGTAATTGGTGTAAATGGTGTGGGAAAAACCACTTCTGTAGGAAAATTAGCTGGTAGTTTAAAAGAGGATGGGAAAAAAGTTCTTGTAGCGGCAGCAGATACCTTTCGTGCAGCAGCTGTTGAACAATTAACAGAATGGGCAAATCGTGCTGGTGTAGGTATCATAGCCCAGCAGGAAGGCGCAGATCCCGCAGCAGTAATCTATGATGCTATCGTTGCAGCTAAAACAAGAAATACAGATGTACTGATATGTGATACAGCTGGAAGACTTCATAATAAAAAGAACTTAATGGAAGAATTAAAGAAAATTAATCGTATTATTGATAGAGAATATCCAGAAGCTTATAGAGAAACGCTTGTAGTTTTAGATGGTACAACTGGACAGAATGCTCTTGCTCAATTAAGAGAATTTAAAGAAGTTGCAGATATTACAGGAATCATTATAACGAAGTTAGACGGGACTGCAAAAGGTGGTATCGCTGTTGCTATTCAGGCTGAATATGGAATTCCTGTTAAGTATATTGGTATTGGTGAAAAGATTGATGATCTTCAGAAGTTTAATCCTGACGATTTTATAAGTGCATTATTTAATGTGGAAGAAGCTAAATCATAAGAAAAGGAAGTAATAGACCATGAATTTAGATAAATTTGAAGAAGCTACGAATGTAGTTAAAGAAGTTATTTTAGAGACAAAACTAGTATATAGTGATTATTTTAGTGAATCTACAGGGAATCGAGTTTTCTTCAAACCAGAAAACTTACAATTAACTGGCGCTTATAAATTAAGAGGAGCTTACTATAAAATAAACACTTTAACAAAAGAAGAAAGAGAAAAAGGACTTATAACTGCATCTGCAGGAAATCATGCTCAAGGCGTGGCTTATGCTGCTAAAAAGTTTGAATGTAAGGCTACAATTGTTATGCCTACAACGACTCCTTTGATCAAAGTGAATCGTACAAAATCTTACGGTGCAGAGGTAATATTGCATGGGGATGTTTATGATGAAGCTTGCAATTATGCAATTGATCTTGCAAAAGAAAAGGGTTATTCCTTTATACATCCTTTTGATGATTTGGACGTAGCTACAGGTCAAGGCACCATTGCTATGGAAATATTCAAAGAACTTCCAACTGTCGACTATATTTTGGTCCCTGTTGGTGGTGGTGGATTGGCATCTGGTATTGCTACTCTTGCAAAATTACTTAATCCAAAAATAAAAGTAATTGGTGTGGAACCTGCGAATGCAAATTGCTTACAAATGTCTTTAGAAAAAGGTGAAATCGTAACCCTTGATAGTGTAGCTACAATAGCAGATGGTACGGCTGTAAAAACAGCTGGTTATCAATTGTTTCCATATCTTCAAAAATATTTAGATGATGTTATAACTGTTGAGGATGAAGAACTTATTGTAAGTTTCTTAGATATGGTTGAGAATCATAAGATGATTGTAGAAAATTCTGGACTTTTAACCGTAGCCGCCTTAAGGCACTTAAATGTTCAAAATAAAAAAATAGTATCTGTATTAAGTGGTGGAAATATGGATGTTATTACCATGGCTTCTGTTGTACAGCATGGATTAATTCAACGTGGAAGAGTATTTACGGTATCCGTTCTTTTGCCAGATAAGCCAGGTGAACTAGTTAAGGTTTCTCAAATTATTTCTACAATGCAAGGAAATGTAATAAAATTAGATCATAATCAGTTTGTAAGTATTAATCGTAATGCAGCAGTTGAACTTCGTATTACATTAGAAGCTTATGGGCAAGAACATAAAGAACAAATCGTAAAAGCACTAAATGACGCAGGATATCACCCTAAATTAGTTCAATCCAATGGGATTTATATGTAGGCTGAACTGTTGCATAATTAATTAAAAACAAGGTTGTCAAGAGAAAACACTTGACAGCTTTGTTTTTTTATTATAAGATAGTGAAGGTGATTTGAGAATGGAAAAAATAGTAGAGCAAGCCTTATTATATGATTTTTATGGAGAGTTATTAACGGACTATCAAAAAAAGATTTTTGAAGATGTGATTTTACATGATTATTCCTTGAGCGAAATAGCTGAAAACCAAGGCATTTCTAGACAAGGTGTACATGATTTAATCAAGCGTTGTAATAAACTTTTAACTACTTATGAAGCAAAGCTTCATTTAGTTGAGAAGTTCCTTAAAACAAAAGAAAAGGTTACCTGTATTAATAATTTAACTCATGAATATGAATTGACTGGTAAAAAGGAATTGATTCATGAAATAAAAAAGATTTCCAATGAAATTGTAAATGACTTATAAACACAGTGGAGGCTAAGGCATGGCATTTGAAAACCTATCAGATAAATTACAAAATGTTTTTAAAAACTTGCGTGGAAAAGGTCGCTTGTCAGAAGCTGATGTTAAAGCAGCTTTAAAAGAAGTTAAAATGGCATTGTTAGAAGCTGATGTTAGCTTTAAGGTAGTTAAAGAATTTATTAAAGCAGTTGAAGTGCGTGCAGTTGGTGCTGATGTAATGAACAGCTTAACACCGGGACAAATGGTGATTAAGATTGTAAATGAAGAAATGATTAAGCTTATGGGTTCTGATACCGTAGAGATAAAGTTAAAGCCTTCTAATGAAATCACTGTTATTATGATGGTTGGTTTACAAGGTGCGGGTAAAACCACTACGGCTGCTAAATTGGCAGGAAAGTTTAAGCAAAAAGGAAGAAATCCTTTACTAGTTGCTTGTGATATCTATCGTCCTGCTGCCATTCAACAGCTTCAAGTCAATGGAGAAAAACAAGGTATTCCTGTATTCACCATTGGTGCCAATCATAAACCAGTTAATATTGCAAAAGCAGCGTTAGAACATGCTGTAAAAAATAACTTAAATGTAGTTATTATTGATACTGCTGGACGTCTTCACATTGATGAAGATATGATGAATGAGCTTGTGGAAATTAAAGAGAATATCACAGTTGATCAGACGGTACTTGTAGTGGATTCTATGACAGGTCAAGATGCTGTGAATGTAGCAACCACATTTAATGATAAGATTAACATCGATGGTGTTATTTTAACTAAATTAGATGGTGACACTAGAGGTGGTGCTGCTTTATCTACAAAATCTGTGACTGGTAAACCGATTCTTTATGTAGGTATGGGTGAAAAGTTATCTGATTTAGAACAATTTTATCCAGAGCGTATGGCATCTCGAATTCTTGGTATGGGTGATATTCTTACTCTTATTGAAAAAGCAGAAGCAAATATTGATTTTGAAAAAGCAAAATCTTTGCAACATAAATTGAAAAAAGCTGATTTTGGCTTTGATGACTACCTAGACCAAATGAATCAAATGAAAAAAATGGGTGGTTTAGCAGATATAATGAATATGATACCAGGGCTTGGGAATCAACTAAAGAATGTTCAAGTTGATGAAAGTCAAATGGATCGAATTGAAGCAATTATTTTATCCATGACTTTAGAGGAACGCTCAAATCCAGACTTATTAAATCCTTCTAGAAAGAAAAGAATTGCATTAGGGGCTGGAGTTAATATTGCAGAAGTAAATAAGTTAGTAAAGCAATTTGAGCAAGCTAGAAAGTTAATGAAGCAGATGCCTGGAATGATGGGTGGAAAAGGAAAAAAAGGTATGTTCAAACTACCTTTTTAATAGATTAAAATTTATTAGAATATTTAAGGAGGTGAAATGTAATGGCAGTTAAAATTAGATTAAAAAGAATGGGACAAAAAAAGGCTCCTTTTTATAGAATTATCGTTGCTGATTCTAGAGCTCCAAGAGACGGCAGATTTATTGAAGAAATCGGTGTTTATGACCCAACAAAACAACCTTCATATGTTAAGGTTGATGAAGAATTAGCTAAGAAATGGTTAGCAACTGGTGCACAACCAACAGAAGTTGTAAACAAAATTTTTAAAATTGCAGGTATTGAAAAATAGGGTTTGCTAGTGGAGGTGTATTTCGTGAAAGAATTAGTTGAAATTATTGCAAAGTCACTAGTTGATTACCCAGACAAAGTGGTTGTAACTGAAACAGAAAACGAAAGAACGATTCTAGTTGAATTAAGGGTGGATCCTTCCGATATGGGTAAAGTAATTGGAAAGCAAGGCCGCATTGCAAAAGCAATCCGTTCTGTAGTGAAAGCAGCTGCTACAAAGGATGACAAGAAAGTTAATGTAGAAATTATACAGTAAAGATGTAAAACACGCTCTGCGTGTTTTTCGTTTAACAGGAAATTCCTTTGAATTTCCTGTTTTTTAAAGGTGGGCATATGGAAAATTTATTACAAGTAGGAGTTATTACTTCCACGCATGGTTTGCGTGGAGAAGTAAAAGTATTTCCTACAACAGATGATGTAAATAGATTTAAAGAATTAAAGGAAGTTATTCTTGATACAGGAAAAGAAAAGCTAGCTCTTGAAATCCAAGGAGTGAAGTTTTTTAAACAGTTAGTTATTCTGAAGTTCAAGGGTATCGATCATATAAATGATGTAGAAAAATACAAAAATTCTACTTTATTAGTGACGAGAGAAAATGCGGTTAAATTAGAAGAAGGTGAATATTTTATTGCTGATTTAATTGGTTTAAAAGTTATATCAGATGAGAATGTTGACTTAGGACTTCTAAAAGAAGTTTTATTTACAGGTGCGAATGATGTTTATGTAATAGAAGGACAAGATAAAAAAGAAATTTTATTGCCTGCAATTAAAGATTGTATTTTAAAGGTTGATTTAAACGAAAGAATCATGCAGGTTCATATTATGGAAGGATTATTAGATTAAATGAATTTTCATATTTTGACGCTATTTCCCAAAATGATTTTGGAAGGATTAAATACGAGTATTACTGGAAGAGCAATTGATAAAAAGCTAATATCGGTAAATGCAATTGACATACGTGATTATTCGACAAATAAACACATGAAAGTAGATGATTATCCTTATGGTGGAGGAGCTGGTATGGTAATGCAGGCAGAACCCATTTATAAGGCTTATTCTGATTTAAAGGATAAGGTTGGTAAAGAAAAGTTAAGAGTCGTGTATCTTACCCCCCAAGGGAGTGTATTTAATCAAAAGATTGCAGAAGAGTTAGCCACTGAAGAAGATCTTGTGTTTCTATGTGGACATTATGAAGGCGTAGATGAACGAGCTCTTGAGTTAATTGTAACAGATTATATTTCTATCGGTGATTATGTCTTAACAGGCGGAGAATTACCAGCCATGGTAATGGTGGATGCTATTTCTCGACTTGTACCTGATGTACTGAATAACGATACTTCAGCACAATTCGAATCTTTTCATGACAATTTACTTGAATATCCTCAATATACTAGGCCTGAAGAATATATGGGAAAGAAGGTTCCTGATGTTTTACTTTCCGGTCATCATTCAAACATAGAAGAATGGAGACGTCAGCAATCGATCAAACGTACACTTGATCGTAGACCAGATTTATTAAATCATGCGAATTTAAGCGAAAAAGATAAAAAATACTTGCAAAATATTAAAAGCCATGATACACTACATTAGTTAAAAGAGAACGAGATGGTCCTCTAGTACAGTTAAGTGACGTATTAAGAACATCCAGATTATCAAGGAGGAAACATGAATAATATTATTAAAAATATTGAGGCAGCTCAATTAAAAGAAGAAGTACCTGCTTTTGGTGTTGGTGATACTGTTAAAGTATATGCTAAAGTTAAAGAGGGAACAAGAGAAAGAATTCAGATTTTTGAAGGAACTGTTTTGAAAAAACAAGGTACTGGAGTTCGTGCAACTTTTACAGTTAGAAAAACTTCAAACGGAACTGGTGTAGAAAGAACTTGGCCTATACATTCTCCTAACGTAGATAGAGTAGAAGTAGTAAGATATGGTAAAGTTAGAAGAGCTAAACTTAATTACTTAAGAGGCAGAGTTGGAAAACGTGCGAAAGTAAAAGAATTAGTAAAATAAACCTAAAAGGACAAGTACTTATGTATTTTGTCCTTTTTTTTAAGGATATGATAAGAAGATGAATCACTACAGACGAAGATATGAACAAATAAAAATAAGAGATATTCTTATGAAGTGGGCAATCGACATTATAGTTGTTATAGGGATTGCTTTGTTTTTAGTGGTCTATTTAGGAGAATCTTCTACCGTTGTGGGGTATTCAATGGAGCCTTCCTTACTAAATGGTGATCGTATTCTTATTGATAAATTGAAATATGAGTTAACGGATCCAGAAAGATTTGATGTAGTAGTGTTTCAACCAAATATAGAAACGTCTCACTATTATATAAAGCGAATTATTGCACTTCCTGGTGAAACAGTACGAATAAAAGATGGTTTTATTTATATAAATAACAAAAAATTACTAGAGCCTATGACAGTAGACCCGATTATAAGTTCAGGTCTAGCAGAAGAGGAAATTCTACTGGGTGCAGGAGAATATTTCTTATTAGGAGATAATAGAAACAATAGTGAAGATAGTAGGTTTCCTAATGTTGGAAATGTAAAACAAGATAATATTATTGGAAAAGCATGGGTATTAATCACATCTTTTTCCGATATTAAATTAATAGAATAGCTTAGATAGCTTAGCACTAAAGTGCTAGAATGGAGTAGATATGCAATTTCAATGGTATCCAGGACATATGACAAAAGCCAAACGAATGATGCAAGAAGATATTAAATTAGTTGATTTGGTGATTGAACTTTTAGATGCAAGAGTACCTTTGAGCAGCAGAAATCCTGATATAGATGAATTAGGGAAAAACAAGGCACGTTTAATTTTGCTAAATAAAGCGGATTTAGCTTCTCCAAAATGGAATGAAAAGTGGGAGAAGTGGTTTCAAGGCAAAGGTTACTTTGTGGTGAAAATAAACGCTAGAAATGGTACTGGAATGAAAGCAATACAGGCTGAAATTAATAAAGCTTGTCAGGCAAAAATGGAAAGAGATCGAAAAAGAGGAATTTTAAATCGTCCAGTTAGGGCGATGGTTGTAGGAATTCCAAATGTAGGGAAATCTACCTTTATTAATAGTTTTGCTGGAAAAGCAAGTACAAAAACCGGAAATAAACCTGGTGTGACAAAAGGAAAGCAGTGGATCAGGTTAAATAAAAATGTTGAGTTATTGGATACTCCTGGTATTCTATGGCCTAAGTTTGAAGATCAAGAGATTGGACTTAAATTGGCATTAATTGGTTCGATAAAAGATGATATTTTAAATAAATCAGATTTATCTTTATCACTTATTCAGTTTCTGTTAAAGGAATATCCTGGCACATTGGAAAAGCGATATGGTGTAGAAGAGAAAAACATATCTTCGTTGAATGAACTTGATTTATCAATAGAAATCCTAAATCAAATAGCGAAGAAAAGGTTGTTTCTATTAAAAGGGAATGAACTTGATTTAGAAAAGACCTCTATCACTGTAATCGATGAATTTCGCAGTGGCAAACTAGGGAATATTACTTTGGAGTTTCCGGAAAGTTAAAGGTTATTAAATGGAAGAATTAAGTAAGAAAGCAGCTAAGCTTTTAAAAGAAGAAGAAAGAATAGAGGCGATGAAGTCCTTTGAAAGAGAATATAAAGAGTGTACTTATATTTGTGGGATTGACGAAGCGGGCAGAGGGCCATTAGCAGGACCTGTAGTAGCTGGCGCTGTTATATTACCAAAGGATTGTAAGCTTTTATACATTAATGATTCAAAAAAGTTATCTGAAAAAAAACGCGAAGAACTTTATGAGCAAATTATGGAAGTGGCAGTTGGAGCTTCCGTCGGTATTGTAAATAGTAATACAATAGATGAAATCAATATTTTACAAGCTACTTATGAAGCTATGCGAATTGCTCTTGTGAAACTTCCTGTTTTACCCGATATATTATTAAATGATGCAGTTACTATACCGAAGGTAGATGTTAAGCAAGTCCCTATTATAAAAGGTGACAGCAAAAGCATTTCTATTGCAGCGGCTAGTATTATTGCGAAGGTTACTAGAGATAGAATGATGAGAGTATATGATGAACTCTATCCTGAATATGGATTTGCTAAAAACAAAGGATATGGTACAGCTTCTCATATAGAGGCCATTGGCAAAGTGGGGCTTTCCCCCATACATAGGCATACATTTGTTAAAAACTTTGTATAATACCTTCCAACAATACTTTTTGGGGAATTGGTGATACTATGGATTATAATAATATGTTAAAAGCTTTTGTATCCACTCAAGTGGATTATAATAAAAACTTAATAGAGTTACTATCAAATTCTAATAATATGGAAGATAGTAACTCTATTTTGAGTCTCTTAAAACCTGGGCAACTCTTTAGCGGAGAAGTTACAGATATTCGTGGTCAAATGATTCAAATATATATAAATAATGAGCAAATGGTTTCAGCGAAACTATTAGATTCTGCTGACTTTGTGATAGGTCAAACGGTTACCTTTCAAGTAAAGGATAAAAAAGACGGAGTTATTATGATTCATCCTATTTTAACGGATGAGGCAACAAGTCTTCCTATGCAAAAAGCACTAACAGCTGCAGGACTTACTATTACAGATAAAAATCTAGAGTTAGTAAAAACCCTTATGAATGAGCAACAGCCGATCGATAAGCAAACACTAACTTTTTATTTAAAACAAAGGAATACCTTTCCAAATGCTGATATTAAAACATTGATTTTAATGAATAAGAACAACATACCAATCACAAGTGAAACGATATATGCATTGGAAAACTATAAAAATTATGAACAAGGGTTGTTAAAGGAGATAGATACCTTATCTAATGAAATACCAAATGTGATTCTAGACACCATCAAAGAAAAAGGTGTAGAAGCTGCACTTGAATTACAGGATAAGATTGTACAGTTGTTTACAAAAGAGCCTGTAGAATCTATAAATGGAAAAGGAACAGAAAAAAACTTGTTATTTTCACCTAAATTACGTGAAGAACTTGCTTTATCGTTAGAAAAGTTAGAGATACCACAAGAGCTAAAACAAATGGTTTTATCAGATAAAGTACCGGCAGAATTAATTTTAAAAAGCTTGAATGAGTTTTTGAAAGATAATACATTTCCTGAACAAGAAAAACTTATTCAAACATTGTTTGAAACAGATTCATATAAAGAATTAGTGAAAGAGACGCTTTCTAAAGAACTATTGTTAGAGCCAAAAGATTTAGAAGTAAAGGGGAAAATAAAAGAGTACTACAAAGATCTTCTCGAAAAAAATCAAAGCTTAAAAAGCATATTTGAAACAGTGGATAAAGGGAATTCAAAAGCCTCACAAACAGTTTCTGATATGAATCAAAATATACGCTTTATGAACAACTTAAATGAAGTCTTTAGTTATATACAACTTCCTCTTAAATTAGCAAATCAAAACGCACATGGAGATTTGTATGTTTTAAGAAAGAAGAAAAAAACGAATCCGGAAGAAGATCTTACTGCAATGCTTCATCTTGATTTGGAAAATTTAGGGGAAGTAAACGTGTTTGTCAGGTTAAAAGGTAAACTAGTAAATTCAACTTTTACTTTAGATAATAATGAAACCGCAGAATTAATTGAGAAGAATCTTTCTTTATTAACCGTAGGGTTAAATAAGAAAGGTTATCAACTAATCGCTTCTGTAAAAGAAGAAAATTCCAAAAAGGATTTTGTAGAAAAGTTATTAGAGCAAGACTCTACAAATACATCTGTGAAGCGATATTCTTTTGATGTAAGGGCCTAGTGTGAAAGGTTTATCTTTTGTATAAGGCTAGAACAGAGGGTAAAATGAGAGAGAAGAAAGCAGAAAAATTGAAACAGGCAGTGGCCATTTCCTATGAGATGGGAGAAGAAGCACCTAAAATATTAGCAACAGGAAAAGGTGAAATTGCAGAAAGACTAATTACAGCCGCAAAAAAAGCGGATGTACCAGTCTATGAAGATGAAGCTTTAGCTAAGACTCTTGGGAAATTAGAGATAGGTGATATGATTCCACCTGAACTTTATGAGGTGGTTGCTGAAATTCTGGTTTTTGTAAATGATTTAGAAAAAATAAAAAGTAAAATAAGTTAATTTGGGGTAGAGGGTTTTATGGCAGATAATAGACAAAAGGGAAGAGAAAACGAAGAAAGAGCAGTGATATTTTTAGAGAATCTTGGGTTTAAGATTCTTGAGAAAAATTATCATTGCTCTTTTGGTGAAATTGATATTATTGCGAAAGAAAATAACTATCTTGTCTTTGTCGAAGTAAAATATAGAAAGAACTTACATAATGGATCGCCACATGAAGCGATTGACGCCAGAAAACAGCGAAAAATCTATCAAGTGGCAAAATCATATATGTATTTTAAAGGTTATCCTGAAGACTATCCTTGCCGATTTGATGCAGTCTTAATTCTAGATGATACAATAGAATTAATTCGTCATTCATTTGGTGGAATTTAAGGCCTCTACTTCTTCTTTTGTTTTTTTGTTATATTCTGTAACAATTGCATGGATTCTATCTGTAGGAACCATAACATTTCCAATACTCATATCGTGATTCAAACAATCGATGATAGTTGCTAAATATAGACTCATATCTGCTTCAACAAAATAAGGTCGGGAGCATAAGTCTGGACTGTGATAGGACAAGTTGGTCAAAATAATATAATCAATTAAACCATTTTCATAATAGTTATCAAATTCTTCTAATCCCCTTGTAAAAAGACCAAATGTAACACCTACAAAGATACGCTTTGCCTTTCTTGCCTTTAATTCTCTACAAACTTCTAAAATACTCTTACCCGTATCAATCATATCATCTACAACTAAAACATCTTTTCCTTCCAATGAATCTCCCAAAAAGGTATATTCTGCATAGAGATTTTCGCCATTTTCGTGAACAGAATGTTCATATTTCTTATAAAACATCCCCATGTTTACACCGAGTACGTTGGCATAATAAACAGCACGACTCATACCACCTTCATCGGGACTTACAATCATAAAATGATCACTGTCTAGATTTAAATGTTTTTCTTTTCCGAGAAGAGCCTTAATAAATTGAAAGGGTGGTGTAAAATTATCAAATCCAGCAAGTGGAATGGCATTAACGATTCTGGCGTCGTGGGCATCAAAAGTGATTATATTGGCTACACCCATCCCAACCAGCTCTTGTAAGGCAATGGCACAATCTAAGGATTCTAAATTAACACGTTTGTCTTGTCTGCCTCCATATAGAAATGGCATGATTACATTAACACGAGATGCCCAGGGGAGAGCAGCAGAAACAATACGCTTTAAATCTTGATAATGGTTATCTGGTGACATGTAATTCTTTTTCCCAGAAACAGTATACATCATACTATAATTGGTGATATCAGCAAGAATAAAGATATCACTACCTCGAACACTTTCTTTGATGATTCCTTTTCCTTCACCAGAACCAAATCTAGGTGTTTCATTTTTTACTAAATATGTTTCTTTTGAATATGCATCTATAAGAAAAGAGGCATCTGTATTTTCTTGACGTTTCTTTCTTATTTTAATAAGATGGGCATCTACTTTTTCAGCAAAACTAGAACATCCTTTTAAAGATGCAAGCTTTAATGAAGCTACTGGAATTATATTTTTATAAAAAGTATCTTTAGACATTGATAACCTCCGTAAAATATTTCATAAGTTTATGTACCATTTGATTATACAATAGCATTGAATTATTTCAAGTGAAAATTGTCATATAGATGGAAATAATGGTTTTAAAACTAGCGTTTTTAGTGTATGATAGTAATCAAGATGGAAACCCTATAGATATAGGAGGCTTAAAACATGAATTGTAGAGAATGCCAAACGAGGGTATCAGATTATTTAAATGATAAGCTAGAAAAAAGAGAATTGGAGAGTTTTATTAACCATGTTAATTCTTGTAAAGATTGTTATGAAGAACTAGAAATAATGTTTACACTAACGGTAGGTTTGATGCAATTAGAAGAAGATGAAGAAGAACATATTAGTTCCTATAATTTTAAAGTTGCGTTAAAGGATAAGCTAACTCATGAATTAAGAGAGTGTATAAATTATCGTGTATTTTACAACTATCGGAATACAATCATTGCATTGGCGTATGTATGTGTATTAATAGGTGTGATTATTCAAATGTTAACTTGGCTATAGAGGAGATACGATGGAGAAAAAGATACTTTTAATTGATGGACACAGTATATTAAATAGAGCATTTTATGGTGTACCAGAATTAACGACTTCTGATGGATTGCATACCAATGCTATTTTGGGGTTTTTAAATATACTTTTTAAAATAATGGAAGAAGAGAAGCCTGATTATTTAACGGTAGCATTTGATGTACATGCTCCTACATTTAGGCATGACATGTATGATGCCTATAAAGGAACAAGAAAGCCTATGCCAGAAGAACTTAGGCAACAAGTACCTGTCATAAAAGAAGTATTACAAGCAATGCAAATCACCATTGTTGAACGAGCTGGATATGAGGCAGATGATATATTAGGAACGATAGCTAGAACAAGTGAACAGGCTGGTATTAATGTATCTCTTGTGTCAGGGGACCGTGATTTACTACAGTTAGCTTCTGAAAAGATTAAGATTCGAATTCCAAAGACAAAACGCGGTGTTACAGAA
Organism: uncultured Lachnospiraceae bacterium; assembly: GCA_964475115.1. Classification (GTDB taxonomy): domain Bacteria; phylum Bacillota; class Clostridia; order Lachnospirales; family Lachnospiraceae; genus CAYYVJ01. Next base: position 48,629 of record CAYYVJ010000002.1, on the reverse strand, counting down.
ATAGAAGATTATTATAGCAAAGATGTAGAGTTTGCTTATGGTGTAACGCCTACACAATTTATAGATCTAAAGGCTCTTATGGGTGATGCTTCTGATAATATCCCAGGAGTTCCAAGTATTGGAGAAAAAACTGCTTCAAAAATCATTGGGGAATTTGGCAGTATTGAAAATGCTTATAAAAAGGTTGAAGAAATTAAGCCTAATCGTGCGAAAGAAGCACTTAAAGAACATTATAATTTAGCAGAGCTTAGTAAGGTTCTAGCCACCATTAAAACAGATTGTGAATTAGATTATCAGCTTGAAAAAAGCTTGATTGGAACGATGTTTACCAATGAAGCGTATGAGCTGTTTAAACAATTAGAACTCAAGAATTTAATTGGAAAATATTTTGCAGATAATATAATAGTGAATACAAAAGAAGAATCTTTTCAATTTATAAATTCCTTAGAAAAAGCAGAAACTATTTTTGAAAATGCAAAGAAGTATTCTGAAATTGGACTTGCTTATGTTGTGGATAAGGAATTATTAGGTATTTCTTTAACCTATAGTGAAGACGATATTTATTTTCTTAGTAAGGAAGGATTTTTAACTGCAGAGTATTTACTAGATAAATGTAATACTCTTTTGGAAAAGGTGGAACTATCCTGTTTTATGAATTTGAAAGCAAGCCTTTCTTATCTACAGGAAGATGACAAGAAGCATTTCTTTGATGCTGGAATCGCTGGATATTTACTTAATCCTTTAAAGGATACTTATGATACAGATGATATTGCAAGGGATTATTTAGGGATGACCATACCTTCACAAGGAGACTTGTTGGGTAAAATGTCCTTGGAAACTGCAATGGAGCAAAAACCACAAGAATTCTTGACTGTAGTGGGATATTTGAGCTATATTCCTTGGTCTTCATCCACTGTACTTTTAGATAAACTAAAAGAAAATGGAATGGATCAGTTGTTTGAAACCATTGAAATGCCTCTTATACAGACTTTATTTCATATGGAACAAGCAGGAATAAAAGTGGAAAAAGAAGAGTTAGAAGAGTACGGAAAAAAACTAGGAATAAGAATAGAAAAACTGGAAAAAGAAATATATAGTATGGTAGGGGAATCTTTTAATCTTAATTCTCCAAAGCAATTAGGTGAGATTCTTTTTGATAAGATGAAGATACCTGGTGGGAAAAAGACAAAAACAGGTTTTTCTACTGCTGCAGATGTGCTTGAGAAGTTAGCGCCAGAATACCCTGTCGTAAATTATATCTTAGAATATAGACAAATTGCTAAACTGAAATCCACGTATGCAGATGGATTGGCAGTATATATTGAAGACGACCATAGAATTCATGGGAAATTTAATCAAACGATTGCTGCTACAGGTCGTATTAGTAGTACGGAACCAAACCTTCAAAATATCCCTATAAAGATGGAATTAGGACGAGAGATTAGAAAGGTATTTGTACCAGAAGAGGATTATGTATTTTTAGATGCGGATTATTCCCAAATTGAACTAAGGGTGTTGGCCCATTTGTCAGATGATGAGCGCTTATTAGAAGCATACAAACAAGATAAAGATATACATAAGATTACTGCTTCTCAAGTATTTCACACTCCTTTTGATGAAGTCACTTCATTTCAAAGAAGTAATGCAAAAGCTGTAAACTTTGGAATTGTATATGGAATCAGTTCTTTTGGATTGAGTCAAGATTTAAGCATATCGAGGAAAGAGGCTGCCGAATATATTGAAAAATATTTTAAAGCTTACCCTGGAATAAAAGGTTTTCTTGATAAATTAGTTGAAGATGCGAAAGAGAGCGGCTATACAACTACATTTTTTGGAAGACGAAGACCAATACCAGAATTAAAATCCTCAAACTTTATGCAACGTTCGTTTGGAGAAAGAGTAGCTATGAATGCTCCTATTCAAGGTACAGCTGCTGATATAATTAAGATAGCTATGATTCGAGTGGATAAACGTCTTATTGAAGAAGGATTAAAATCCAGATTGATTTTACAGGTTCATGATGAACTTTTAATAGAAACACATAAAACAGAAATTGAAAAAGTAAAGGAAATTTTAATAGAAGAAATGACTCATGCAGCGGATTTAAATGTAGAGTTAGTGATTGATATGAATATAGGAAATAATTGGTTTGAGACAAAATAGGGGGAATCTAATTGATTATAGGTATTACTGGAGGAATAGGATCGGGGAAAACCTTTATATCAAATATTTTAAAAGATGAATTCGGTGGAATCCTTTTAAATGCGGACATGATAGGACATAAAGTGATGGAAGTAGGTTGTCCAGCCTATGCTTTGATTGTAAAAGAATTTGGAGAAGGTATTTTAAAGAAAGATAAAAGTATAGATCGTAAAATACTAGGAAGTTTAGTGTTTGCCAATGAGGAAAAATTAAAAAAGTTAAATCACATTATTCATCCAGCTGTAAAAGAATTTATAAAAGATGAAATTGTAAGAATAAAGAATTCACATGAAAATCCACTTATTATAATTGAAGCGGCACTACTGATAGAAGATCACTATGATGAAATATGTGATCAACTATGGTTTGTCTATACCGATGAAAAGGTAAGGCGTAAACGACTAAAGGAAAGCCGCGGCTATTCAGATGAGAAGATTGATAAGATTATGAAGAACCAACTTAGTGTGGAAGAATTTATAGAAAAAACTCATGTAATTATTCCTAACAATAATCAAGAAGAAACACTGGATGAAATCAAAAAAGCACTAGTATTTTAGGGTTTTGTATGTTATTCTAAAAAAAATAGTACGGGGGCATCATCATATGATAGAGAACATAAGATATCCCGAACACATGGTGTTTGGCTTAGACATTGGTACCAGAAGTATCGTAGGAACTGTTGGATACTTAGATCGAGGAAGATTTAAAGTAGCTGCGCAGTGCATAAAAGAACATGATACAAGAGCGATGATCGATGGACAAATTCATGATATTGTCAAAGTTGGAGAAATCATTCGCCAAGTAAAGGATACCTTAGAATTAACAATTGGAAGAAAATTATCAGAGGTTTGTATTGCGGCAGCAGGCCGTGTTCTTGAGACGGTTACAATACATATTGAACAAGAATTTTCAGAGGATACCTTAGTTACAAATGAACACGTTTATTCTTTAGACATGCTTGGTGTGGAACGAGCACACGAACAATTGAGTAGCAAGGAAAAGGAGATTCGTTTTTTTTGTGTAGGATATTCTATTATCAAATATTATTCAAATAGCTTCGAGATGAATCATTTAGAAGGTCATAAAGCAAGGAAAATAGGCGCAGATGTTTTAGCTACCTTCTTACCGGAAGAAGTTGTAGATGGACTTTATGCATCTGTAAAAGAGGCTGGACTTGAAGTCGCTAGCTTGACCCTTGAGCCGATAGCGGCTATTCAAGTTGCTATTCCAGAGCAATTTAGATTGCTTAACATTGGATTGGTAGATTTAGGAGCTGGTACTTCAGATATTTGTATTACTAAAGATGGAAGCGTATCAGCTTATGGAATGATACCTATTGCAGGAGATGAAATAACAGAGGCAATAGCAAGGGACTTATTAACAGAATTTAAAACTGCAGAAAAGATTAAACTAGCTTCTGGAAAGAAACGTATTATTACTTATAAAGATATTATGGGACTTAGTCATAAAATTTCTCCTGAAGATGTTTTAAAGATTGCAGAAAAAACACTAGATTATATGGCTAAGGACATTGGCGATAAAATCATAGAATTAAACGGTGGGAAAGCAGTAAGTGCTGTTTTTCTTGTAGGTGGCGGAGGCAGGATTACGGGCTTTGCAGAGTCATTAGCAGAGTATTTAGGCCTTGCAAAGGATCGTGTTGCAATTCGAGGAGTTGAAGTATTAAAAAACATTGATTATCTGAATCAAAAGACAAAAAAGGATTCTTTACTTGTTACTCCTATAGGTATTTGTTTGAATTTCTATAATCAAAAGAATAATTTTATTTTTGTTTATTTTAATGAAGAGAGAATTAAATTATATAACAATGATAGATTAACGGTTATCGATGCAGCAATGCAATATGGTTTTCCAAATGGCTCACTCTTTCCCAAGAGAGGGCAAGATCTGGTATTTAAGGTGGATGATAAACAACGAATTATTAAGGGAGAAGCTGGTGAAGGCGCTAAGATCTTGCTAAATGAACAAGAAGTAAGCTTGCAGTCTTCCATTGGTCAAAATGATAAAATTATTATTATAGAATCAACGGAAGGAAAAGCAGCACATTGTACCATTGAAGAGTTAGCAGAGTATAAAAAGTCTATTCAATTTGAAATTATGGGTAAGATGATTCTCTGCCCACGTTTTGCAGAAGTGAATGGGGAATTAAAATCTGGATACTATCAAATTGCAAATAATGATACTATTTATTTTCTAAATTATTATACAGTAACTCAATTATTACAATTTTTAGATTTGGATTTACAAGGAGAAGAAATTTACGTTAATAATCAAAAAGCAGATATGAATGATAAAGTTTTTGAAAACTTTTCTATTCGCTTTGAAAAAGTTAATTATTCTTACAATGATTTAACTTAAAGATAGGAGATAGAATGCGAGTAATAGCAGGTAAGGCAAGAAGATTGCCCTTAAAAACCTTGGAAGGTTTAGATACAAGGCCCACAACAGACCGAATAAAAGAAACACTATTTAATATGATAAATACGGAACTCTATGATTGTGATTTTTTGGATTTATTTAGTGGATCTGGTGGTATTGGAATAGAGGCAATAAGCAGAGGAGCAAAAAAGGCTTATTTTATTGAAAATAGCAAAGCAGCAATTGCTTGTATAAAAGAAAATTTAAATTTTACTAAATTAGTTGAATATGCTTCTATTATAGAAAGCGATGTACTTAGTGGCTTAAGAAGACTAGAAAATAACGCTATCATATTTGATTTTATTTTTATGGATCCTCCCTTTAATAAGGAACTGGAGAAACAAGTATTAGACTATCTAAGAACATCCTCACTTATTGATGAGAACACAACTATTATAGTTGAAGCAGACTTAAAAACATCCTTTGACTATTTGGAGGAATTTGGATTTAGCCTTTTAAAAAATAAAGAATATAAAACCAATAAGCATGTTTTTATAGGTTTAAGAGAGAGGTAATTATGAGAATAGCTGTTTATCCTGGAAGTTTTGATCCGGTAACATTTGGACATTTAGACGTAATCGAACGATCTTTAAATATTGCAGATGAGGTAGTAGTAGGTGTTTTAAATAATAGGAGTAAAAGTCCGTTGTTTTCCATTGAAGAACGTGTTAATATGTTAAAAGAAATGACAAAGCAGCACCCAAATGTAAAAATAGAAGCATTTGACGGATTACTTGTAGAGTTTTCTGAAAAAGTGAATGCAAATATTATCGTTAGAGGATTACGCGCAATTACGGACTTTGAATATGAACTACAAATGTCTCAGACAAATCATATTTTAGCTCCTAAGATTGACACCGTTTTTTTAAATACAAGGTTAGAATATGCTTATCTAAGTTCAAGCATCGTAAAAGAAGTTGCAGATATGGGTGGAGATATCTCAAACTTTGTTCCTAAAGAGATCGTTGATAAAATATACGAGAAATATAATATGAGGAGAGAACATCATGAGTAAAATCGAGCAAATTATCGAGGAAATCGAAGAATATATTGATAACTGCAAGTTTCAAACTTTGTCAAACACTAAAATTGTTGTCAATAAAGATGAGATATTGGAATTGTTGTCTGAACTAAGATTAAGAACTCCTGACGAAATCAAAAAATATCAAAAAATTATAAGTAACAAGGATGCTATTTTAGAAAATGCCAAAGAACAGGCTGATTCTTTAATTCAACAAGCAACCATACATACAAATGAACTGATTAATGAACATGAAATCATGCAACAAGCATATGTAAAAGCAAATGAAATCGTTCAAAGTGCTTCTGACCAGGCGCAAGCTATCTTAGATAATGCCACAGTAGATGCAAATAATATTAGAATGGGAGCAATTCAGTATACAGATGAAATGCTAATGAACGTACAAAATATAATTGCAAATACAACGGAAAATGCTCGTGTAAGATATGAAGGTTTTAGTCAAAGTATGAGTAAAACTTACGAACTTATAGATGCCAATAGAATGCAACTATTCCCTCAAGAAGAGGATATCTCCTTTGAAGAAGAGCCAGAAAGTTCACAAGATGGAACACAATATGATGAAGATTTATAAAGCTAAAAAAGGGTGAGAATATAACTTCTCATCCTTTTTGGCTTAAAAGAAATTATGTAATAGGAAAAAAATGAGTGCTCCAAAAACACCGGTTAGTAGTTTGGAAAAAAAGTAAGGCTTTATAGATAAACCTGCTTCTTTAATCATACTATTTGTTTGTGCCAAACTTGAAAGACCACCAAAACTTGTTATTCCGCAAATAATAAGGCCCTTTAGGAAAATAGGAAATGACATAGATCCTATATAATCAATTCCTGTTGTAATTTCAACAAATCCTAAAATGAAACATTTTACCAATAAATTGATTTCAATTTTTTCTTGAATGAAAGAAGAAATTATGGAAAATAATATGATATAACCACCTAATTTTGTAATTGTTTCAAAGCCATCCATAATAGCTTTATCAATTAATCTAAAATCAATCATATTTGTATTGTAATTAGTTTGCGTATGAGTAAATCTAAGAGTTTTTATTGATTTCCGATAATGTTTATTATAAATTAAGGAAATTAGAATGGGAGATAAATAAATTGCAATAAAAAAATCTCCATTTAAAGCTTGATTCTTTAAAATCGAATTACTTATATAACTTATAACAAACATAGGGCTTACATTATTTGTGAAGAGCAATAAATATTGTCCTTCTTTTGGGTTTATTTTTTTATTGATAACTAGATCAGCACAAGTCTTTGCACCCATTGGATATCCACAAATCATACCAAGAATAATAGCATAATTTGAGTTTTTACTAATAGCCAATATAGGTTTTGTAATAGGAGCAAAGAAGAAAGTCAAATAATGAAAGACATCTAGACTGACCATTAGATTAGAAAGTATGATAAAGGGTAGAAGTGTTGGAATGATGGTATGAAACCATAAGAGCAAGCCTTTGGATGCACCGCTTACTGCTATAAGAGGATTGCTAATAATTAAAATGAAAAGCAAACATACAAAACCGCCATAACATACTTTTTTCATAACATAGGCACCTAAATTTTTACATTTTAATAGAATATATTCTTAAGATTTATGAACTATTACATAATTGAGTTGATTTTTTTGTGAAATTATGTAAGAATATAACGATGGGATTATAAGGAATAAAATCAATAAACTGGGAGGAAATATGGGACAAATTGAAAACTTAGAACCAAAAGAGGTATTCTTTTATTTTAATGAAATAGCAAAAATTCCTCATGGTTCAAAAAACACAAAAGAAATAAGTGATTATTGTGTAGAATTTGCAAAAGCACGTAATTTGAAATATTATCAAGATGAATTAAACAATGTTATTATAGTAAAAGAAGCAACAAAAGGACGTGAAGGGCATAAAGGTGTAATCATCCAAGGCCATTTAGATATGGTTACAGTTCAAGATGAAGGAGTAGACCATGACTTTTTTAAAGACCCTTTAAATCTATTAGTTGATGGAGATATGCTTCATGCGAAAGGAACTAGCTTAGGTGCAGACAATGGTATTGCGGTAGCTTATGGGCTTGCATTATTAGCCTCTGAAACCATTAGTCATCCTCACCTAGAGGTGATTTTAACAGTAGATGAAGAAATTGGTCTACTTGGAGCAACAGCCATAGATTTATCAATGATACAAGGGAAATACCTTATAAATATTGACTCTGATGAAGAAGGCATGTTACTAACAAGCTGTGCTGGTGGATTAAGAGGGACAAGCAGATTACCTCTTAAGTTTGTATCAGGCAAAGGTATGGGATATATTATTGGCTTGAAAGGTCTTAAAGGTGGACATTCAGGGAGTGAGATCGATAAAGAAAGAGGCAATGCCATTAAATTAATGGGAAGGCTTCTTCTTGAGTTGAATGATTCCTGTGATTTGTTATTATATGGTCTATATGGTGGAGAAAAAGACAATGCAATACCAAGGGATTGTACTGCAAATATAATTGTAGACGAAGAAGATGCAAAGATCTTTGAAGAGACAATCAAAAAAATAGAGAAGATTTATAAAGAAGAATATGCTGTATCGGATCCTGATGTTTTCATTCAACTTGAAAAATTAGGAAAGAAAGAGGAATTTGTAATCAATCCAATTGACTTTGAAAAGATTATATTCTTACTTACACATACTCCAGATGGAATCATGCATATGAGTAAAAACATTGAAGGTTTAGTAGAAACTTCTTTAAATAATGGAATGATTCATACTTCAGAAACAGAATTAAAACTTACTGCATCTGTACGAAGTTCTGTAAGAACAAGAAAAGAAGCGTTGAGTAATCAGTTACAATACCTAATTGAATTTTTAGGTGGTGATTATGAAGTATTTGGTGATTATCCAGAATGGGCTTATAAAAGCGATTCAGAATTACGAACAATTATGATCGATGCATATGAAACTTTATATGGAAATAAACCAGACGTTCAGGCGATTCATGCTGGATTAGAATGTGGAATCTTATTAGAAAAACGTCCTGAATTGGATGCTGTTTCTATTGGACCTAATATGTATGATATTCATACACCAAAGGAAAGACTTAGTATTTCCTCTACAAAAAAGGTTTGGAACTACTTGATAGAAGTACTAAAAAGGATTGCATAAGGAGAAGTGTGATGAGTAAAGATGTTAAGGGGCAAAATAAGTATGTAAAAAAATTTATAAGCAGACCTATGTGGTATAAAGTGATTATGTCATTTGCAGCAGTTTCAGTAGTGGTATTATTGCTTTTGATAGCATATGCCTATCGCTTGATTAACTTAGTAAACTATGAAGACGGTTCAAAGTCTGTAGTATCAGAAACAGACTATTTTGATACGGTTGAAAACCCAGAAGATTATACTCACTTACCTACAGTGGATGATGATGAAAAAGAATGGAATGAAGTTGATGGGAAAGGAAGACACGAAGACGGCGTTTACAATATACTTTTATTAGGTTTAGATAAAAATTCGGGAAATCTTTCAGATGCAAATATTATTGTCACCATTAATCAAAATGATAAAAGCATTAAATTAACCTCGTTTATGCGTGACATCCTAATCCAAATACCTGGTTACTCAAACAACAAATTGAATACTCCTTATGGAAAAGGTGGAATACAGTTAGTATATGATGTATTTGCTACAAATTTTGACATTAAGTTAGATGGATATGTTGCAGTAAATTTTTCTTCTCTAACAAAAGTAATTGATAAACTTGGTGGAGTATCTATGTATATATCACCCACAGAGGCAGAATATTTAAATACTTCAAATTATATTGAAGATGTTAATTCTAGGAATTTGGTTGCCGGAACACAAACACTGAATGGTTCCCAAGCCGTAGGCTATTCTAGAATACGTTATATTGGAAATGATGACTTTGAGCGTACAGAGAGACAGCGTAATCTTCTTAATGCTATATATGAAAAGTTTAGAAATTCAAATTTAACGAAACTTTTATCACTTATGGAGACTGTTTTACCATTAGTAACCACAGATTTGAAAAATGGTGAAATCGTGAAGTTGGCTACTGAAACTTTAAATGCAGGTTTATCTGACTTAGAACAATATAGAGTACCCGCAAATAATACCTTTACAAATAGCTGGTACAATAAGATGCTTGTTTTAGACGTAGATTTTGATAAAAATATAGAAGAACTTCATGAATTTATTTTTGGCGATGCACAATAAAACAAACAGACTGTTCATATTGAACGGTCTGTTTTTAGCTTTATTAGAATAAGATATTACTAAAAGCATTATTATGAAGAATAGAAAAAGAATCTATATGAAAAAGAAAAATGAAATTTTAACTCATCTTATTGCTGTTGTGATTCTGGCTATATTTATATCATATTTTCAATACAACTTGTTATTTGATATTTTTTATCCTGCCTTCACCTTATATAGTAATGAAACAGATGGTTTTCGTGAGATGATAGCTCCATCTATTGCAATTGATGAGATTATGGCCTTTTCCAAAGAACATCAACTGGATTTTCTGGAATGTTTAACAACGATTATGATTCAATATGAATTTGATTTAAGCTCCTTAAAGATTAAAAACATAAAAATATCTGATTATAATGAACAATCCAATTACATAAGGAGTAAATATAAAGAGGAATATGCTGTTTTATTATCTTCCTATAAGGCGATTTGGGGAGACTTGACTTATTTTCCAGTGCCTAAAAGCTCAAAAACAGAAGGTGCGACCACTTCTTTTGAAAATACTTGGTTCTCTGATCGAAACTATGAAAATAAAACAAGTAGGCATGAGGGAACGGATATTATGACAAGCAATAACCTAAGAGGTTATTTTCCCATTGTAAGTATAACCGATGGAGTGGTTGAGCAAATTGGATGGTTAGAAAAGGGAGGTTACCGAATCGGTATAAGAAGTCCACAAGGAGGATATTTTTATTATGCTCATCTCTATAATTATGCAAATGCATTTAAGCCAGGAGATGCAATTATAGCGGGTCAGCTATTAGGATTTATGGGAGACACTGGTTATAGTAAAGTGGAGGGGACGGTTGGGAATTTTGATGTCCATTTACATTTGGGTATTTACATTCAAACCCAAAATTACAATGAAATTAGCATAAATCCATATTGGATTTTAAAATATTTAGAAAACAAAAGACTTTCATATATCTACTAAATATTGGGAAGATATGTTATACTAAAATGAATTAGAAGTACTTGCTTTGCTTCTAATCGTGTGCAAAATAGTAAAATGATGGTAATGGAGAAACAGATGAATAAACAGATGCGCATTGATAAATATCTAGCAGATATGGGGATTGGTACTAGAAGTACAGTAAAGGACTATATCAGAAAAGGTAGAATATCAATAAATGGTGTGACTCAAAAACAAACGGATTTAAAAATAAAAGTTGGACAAGATATGATTAGCTTTGATGGAAATACTATTTCTTATGTTAACAATGAATACTTTATGTTAAATAAACCTTCCGGCATAGTGTCTGCTACTACTGATTCAAAATCCGAAACGGTTATCGATTTAATAAAAAGTAAAAAAAGAAAAGATATGTTTCCTGTAGGTCGTTTGGACAAAGATACAGAAGGGCTGCTTCTAATCACAAATGATGGTGATTTAGCCCATAAACTTTTATCTCCAAAGAAGAAGGTTGGAAAAGTATACTATGCTAAAATTGATGGAAGAATAGAAGATAATTTTATAGAATTATTTAAACTTGGACTTAAGCTCGAAGATGGTTTTATTACATTGCCAGCAGAATTAGTTGTTCTATTAAATGATGACTTAGAGTCTGAAATTGAACTTACTATTTATGAAGGTAAATTCCACCAAGTAAAACGAATGTTTGAAACGGTAGGAAGAAATGTGACTTATTTAAAGCGGATTTCAATGGGAAGCCTTATATTGGATCCGACCTTAAAAGTAGGAGAATATCGTCATTTGACGGAAAAAGAATTATCAGATTTGAAAGGAGAATAGTATGAAAATTGCAATTGTAACAGGTGCATCATCTGGATTAGGAAAAGAATTTGTAAATCAAATTTCAAGCAAATATCCAATGCTTGATGAAATATGGATTATTGCAAGAAGAAAAGAACGCCTTATCACTCTTCAAAATGAGATTAGGACGATTAAATTAGTTCCTATTGAAATGGACTTATCAGATATAGATGAATTGGATCGATTAAGATTAAGACTTAAAGAAGTGGATCCTAAGGTTCTGTTTTTAATAAATTGTGCGGGGTATGGAAAGATTGGAAACTTCCTAGAAGTCCCTTATGAAGATGAATTAGGAATGGTTCAACTAAATTGCTTTTCTCTAACAGCAGTTACTTATGCTGTATTACCCTATATGCCTAAAAAAAGCCGAGTGATACAGTTGGCTTCTTCAGCAGCTTTTTTACCACAACCGAATTTTGCTGTATATGCTGCGTCTAAATCTTATGTGCTTAGTTTTTCTAGAGCATTAGGAAAAGAATTGAGAGCTAAAAATATATCGGTTACAGCAGTATGTCCGGGACCAGTAAAAACAGAGTTTTTTAATATTGCTGAAACAACTGGTGAAATTGCACTTTATAAGAAACTTGTAATGGCAGATGCTAAGAATGTAGTTAGAAAAGCATTGAAAGACTCTGCTTTAGGAAAATCGATATCCATTTATGGAATGACCATGAAGGTTTTTCGTTTATTAGCAAAAATCTTTCCTCATGAACTTATTTTAAGATTTTTCCCTTCTTAAGAAAGGTAGAAGTAGAATGCGAGAAATAGAAATCAAACAAAATGAAGCAGGTCAACGTTTTGATAAATTTTTGACTAAATATATGAATTTAGCACCGAAAAGTTTTTTCTATAAAATGCTTCGAAAGAAAAACATAACTTTAAATAAAAAAAAGGCTGATGGCTCAGAGATACTTGATTTGGGAGACAAGGTTACCCTTTTTCTATCCGATGAGACCATAGAAAAATTTTCAGCTGTAAAAATAGATAAAGTGCAATCAAATTTGGATATTCTGTATGAAGATTCTAATATATTACTGGTAAATAAAGCAGTAAATATGCTTTCTCAAAAAGCAAAAGAAGATGATATATCACTGGTAGAACATGTGATATCTTATATGCTAGAAACGAAACAGATAAAAGAAGAAGAGCTAAGAAGCTTTAAACCAAGCATATGTAATCGTTTGGATCGAAACACTACTGGTATTTTAGTTGCTGGAAAAACCTTAATCGGACTACAAACCCTTTCAAAAGCCTTTAAAGAGCGTACAATTAAAAAGTATTATTTATGTGTGGTTCTTGGAGAAGTAAAAAAACAAGAATTGCTGAATGGTTATTTATATAAAGATGAAAAAACAAATCAAGTAACAATTACGAAAGAGAAATTAGAAGATTCTCTCCCTATTGTGACAGAATATACCCCCTTATCTAGCAATGGAAAGCTTACGTTACTAAAAGTAGAGCTTATTACAGGGAAAACCCATCAAATTCGTGCTCATTTAGCCTCTATTGGTCATCCAATACTAGGTGACGATAAATATGGAGATCATTTAACGAATAGAGCTTATAAGGAAAAATACAAGGTATATCATCAACTTCTTCATTCCTATCAGATTATTCTGCCGGATTTTGAAGGAGAGCTAAAAAACTTATCGGGACAAGCCTTTGAGGCTCCACTACCTTTCAACTTTGAAAATCTATTACTAAAAGAAAAATTATACTAGAAAGAAGTGACTATACATGGCCACATGGAATTCAAGAGGGCTTAGAGGTTCCACTCTAGAAGAATTAATCAATTATACAAATGAAACTTATCGTGAAAAGAATTTGGCATTAATACAAAAGATTCCAACACCTATTAAACCGATTAAGATTGATAAGGAAAATAGACATATTACATTAGCATATTTTGAACAGAAAAGTACTGTAGATTATATTGGGACAGTACAAGGCATTCCTGTATGTTTTGATGCAAAAGAATGTAATTGTGACCGTTTCTCTCTTGCTAATATCCATGCTCATCAAATGGACTTCATGGATGCTTTTGAAAAGCAAGGTGGAATCTCTTTTATTATTATTCACTATACTCACAAGAACATAATGTATTACCTACCATTTAAATCAATTACTGAGTTTGTAAGTCGTGCAAAAGCAGGTGGAAAAAAAAGTTTTAATATTGATGAAGTAGATACTGACTTTCAGATCAAACAAGAAAGTGGCGTATTAGTTCATTATCTAACGCTAATTCAAAAAGATTTAGATTCCAGAGATTGACAGAATAAGATTGAGAAGGTATAATCTTTAATCATATTACCTTGATGTCGTAGTAGAGTGATAATTGGGTAGCGTGGCATTGCGTTAATTCGGAAAAGTGAGGGATCCTATTATGAAAAATAGCTTATTACATACACCTGAAGGAGTAAGGGATATTTATAATCAAGAATGTGCCCAAAAGTTAACACTTCAGAATAAAATAAATAAATTATTAAAGTTATATGGTTACTATGATATTCAGACTCCAACGTTTGAATTTTTTGATATTTTCAATCAAGAAAGAGGAAGTATTGCCTCTCATGAAATGTATAAGTTTTTTGACCGTGATGGAAATACATTAGTTCTACGACCAGATATAACACCCTCAATTGCACGTTCTGCTGCAAAGTACTTTATGGATGAGGATATGCCTATTCGTTTATGCTATATGGGGAATACTTATATAAACACATCTAGTTATCAGGGGCTTTTAAAAGAAACCACGCAAATAGGATGCGAATTGATCGGTGATAATTCAGCTAGTGCAGATGCAGAGATGGTAGCACTGGTGATACATTCTTTATTAAAAGCTGGCTTGAAAGAGTTTCAAGTAGAAGTAGGGCAAGTAGACTTTTTTAAAGGCTTAGTGGAGGAATCCGGATTAGATGAAGAGACTGAACTTAATTTAAGAAATTTACTTGAAAACAAGAATTATTTTGGAGTAGAAGAACTTTTATCCAATCAACCTATAAATCAAAGACAAAAAGAAGTATTTATTAAATTATCCGAATTATTTGGTTCTGTAGATATACTAGCAAGGGCAAAAGAGCTTACTCAAAGTACAAAAGCGATAAAAGCCATTGAACGTTTAGAGAATGTCTATGAGATATTAAAAGACTATGGTCTAGAAAAATACATTTCTTTTGAACTTGGAATGACTGGTCACTATCGATATTATACAGGAATTATCTTTAAAGCATATACCTATGGAACAGGTGATTCTATTGTAACTGGTGGACGATATGATAATTTATTAAAACAATTTGGTAAAAATTCTCCTTCCATTGGTTTTGGATTAACGGTAGACCAGTTGATGCTCGCCTTATCTAGGCAAAAGATTGCGATACCTACTGAAGAAGTATATACTATGATTTTATTTGAAGCTTCTTATGGGAAATTAGGAGTTCAATTAGCAAATTATTTTAGAAAAGCTGGAGAGAATATTGAGTTAAATCCTATGAGGGTAAATAAATCACTAGAAGAGTATAAGGATTATGCACGACGAAATCATGTGGCAGGAATACTATATATAGAAAATGAAACTACCATTCAAGTGATTAATATTTTAGAAGATACAATTCAACTTGCAAATCTTTCGGATTTTATAGGAGGTGCCAAATGAGATATATTACATTTGCATTAGCAAAAGGAAGACTAGCCAAAAAAACCTTGGACATATTTGGAAAAATAGGAATCTCTTGCGAAGAAATAAAAGATGAAAAATCAAGGAAGTTAATTTTTATCAATGAAGAATTAAAGTTTAAATTCTTTTTAGTAAAAGCCAATGATGTACCCACTTATGTGGAATATGGTGCAGCAGATATTGGTATCGTGGGTAAAGATACTATTTTAGAAGAAAATAGAAAGCTTTTTGAAGTAGTTGATTTAGGAATTGGAAAGTGTAAAATGTGTGTTGCAGGACCACCTGAAGCAAAAGAGTTGTTAAATCATCATGAGTTAATCAGGGTGGCGACTAAATATCCTAATATTGCAAAAGATTACTTTTATAATAAGAAACACCAAACGGTTGAAATCATTAAATTAAATGGCTCTATAGAATTGGCCCCTTTGGTTGGTTTATCTGAAGTGATTGTAGATATTGTAGAAACAGGAGCTACTTTAAAAGAAAATGGACTAACGATATTGGAAGAAATTTGTCCTTTATCAGCTAGAATGGTTGTAAATCAGGTTAGTATGAAGATGGAAAATGAACGTATTATGAAAATTATAACAGATATAAAACCAATTATTATGGAGGATATATGAGAATAATAAACTTAGATGAAAATAGTAAAAAAAATCTATTGGAAACTTTATTAAAGAGAAGCCCTAATCATTATAAAGAATATGAAGTTCAAGTATCTCATATCCTTGAAGAAGTAAGAGAAAAAGGGGATAAAGCACTTTTTGCTTTTACAAAAGAATTTGATAAGGCTATCATAAATGAATCTTCCATATTGGTAACAGAGGAAGAAGTTAAAGAGGCTTATTCATTAGTGGAGGATAGCTTAATAACGATTATTCGTAAAGCAATTGAAAACATAAAAAGTTTTCATGAAAAACAAAAGCAAAACAGTTGGTTTGATAGTAGTAAGCCAGGTGTTATTTTAGGACAAAAAATCACAGCAATTTCTAGAGTAGGTCTTTATGTCCCAGGAGGGAAAGCATCCTATCCCTCTTCGGTATTAATGAATATTATCCCAGCAAAAGTTGCAGGAGTAGAGGAAATCATTATGACTACTCCGCCTGCAAAGGATGGTAAAATTAACCCAGCTACTCTAGTAGCAGCAAAGGAAGCAGGAGTAGATAAAATCTATAAGGTTGGTGGAGCACAAGCGATAGCTGCCATGGCATATGGAACGGAAAGCATAAAGAAAGTTGATAAAATTGTAGGGCCAGGAAATATCTATGTAGCGTTAGCAAAAAAAGCTGTTTATGGACATGTTAGCATTGACTCCATTGCGGGTCCAAGTGAAATTTTAGTATTAGCAGATGAGACAGCTAACCCTAAATTCATTGCAGCTGACTTATTATCACAGGCAGAACATGATGAACTAGCTTCTTCAATTTTAGTTACTACAGATAGAAATCTTGCTGAAGCTGTTTCTATAGAAGTTGATAAATTTTTAGAAATTTTACCAAGAAGAGAAATTTTAGAAAAGTCCTTATCTAACTATGGTTATATTTTAATTGCGGATACTTTTGATGATGCAATAGATATTGTTAATGAAGTTGCTTCTGAGCATTTGGAAATTATTACAAAGGATCCATTTTTTGTAATGACAAAAGTGAAGCATGCAGGTGCAATTTTTATCGGAGAGTACAGTAGTGAACCACTAGGAGACTATTTTGCAGGACCAAATCATGTATTACCAACGAATGGTACAGCAAAGTTTTTCTCACCTCTTAGCGTGGATGATTTTATTAAAAAATCCAGTATTATTTCTTATTCAAAAGAAGCTTTGGAACCAATTTATAAAGATATTATAGAATTTGCAAAAGCAGAGCATCTAAGTGCTCATGCGAATTCCATTCAAGTTCGCTTTGATAAGGAGGAAAATTGAAATATGGAGAGGAAAGCCCAGTTAAGTAGAAAAACAAAAGAAACAGATATTACACTTTCTATTAATTTAGACGGAGAAGGAAAGGGAGATGTTTCAACTGGAATTGGTTTTTTTGACCATATGTTAAATAGTTTTGCTAGACATGGCTTTTTTGACTTAGAAATCAAAGCAAATGGTGATCTGTATGTAGATAGCCATCATACAATAGAAGATGTTGGGATTGTACTTGGAGAAGCAATTGCCTCTGCTGCAGGGGATAAAAAAGGGATTAAGCGATATGGTTCAGTGATATTACCTATGGACGAATCCTTGATTTTATGTTCTTTGGATTTATCAAATAGGCCTTACTTAGTCTATGACATAGAACATACGGTAGATAGGATTGGTTATTTTGATACGGAAATGGTAAAGGAATTTTTTCATGCTATAGCATATGGCGCAGGAATGAATTTACATATAAAACAATTAGCCGGATCAAACAACCATCATATTATAGAAGCTATATTTAAAGCATTTGCAAAGTCATTAGATGAAGCTCTCGCTTATGACCCTAGAATAAAAGATGTACTATCAACAAAGGGTACATTATAGAAAAGGAGGAATATTATGAAACTATACCCCGCAATCGATATTAAAAATGGACAATGCGTTCGTTTAAGACAAGGACAATTTCATGATATAGAAGTTTATTCCCACACACCAGTTAAGATAGCTTCTCTATGGGAACAACAAGGTGCCTCTTATATCCATATTGTAGATTTAGATGGTGCTTTAGTAGGACGATCTATTAATGAAATGGTTATACGTGAAATTGTCAAATCTGTTGAGATACCAGTTCAACTTGGTGGCGGAATACGAAGCATAAATGATATCGAAACTGCTTTAGACTATGGAGTAGACAGGGTAATCATTGGTACAAAAGCAGTTCAAGAACCATTATTTATAAAAGAAGCCATTCAAATCTTTGGAGCAGATAAAATCGTCGTAGGCGTAGATGCGAAGAATGGATTAGTTGCAATTGAAGGCTGGGAAAAGATAAGTACTTTAAGTGCATTGAACTTATGTTCTGAAATGAAGGAAATAGGAGTAAAGAATATTATATATACAGATATTTCAAAAGATGGAATGTTACAAGGTCCCAACATTGAATATACAAAATCTCTTTCAGATGCTACTGCTTTAAATATAATTGCTTCTGGTGGCGTATCTTCTATGACTGACTTGGAAAATCTTTATAAGGCTGGAATCACTGGTGTAATCATTGGAAAAGCTTTATATGAAAATAGAATTAATCTAAGAAAAGCAGTGCAGTTATATGAAAAAGGAGAAACAAATGAGTAAAATTAAATTACTATCAACGATATACCTTAAAAAAAATCAAGTGTTTTTTGATAGAAATTGTCAAATTCCTTTTGAAAATCAAAATCATGTTTCTGTTGGCAGATATTATAGTGATATTTATGCAGATGCTTTATTAGTCTTTGATTTATCAACAAATGAAATGGACCGACAAGAAGCTATTTTATCCTTGAAAGCTATGGTTCATGATTGTGAAATTCCATTATATGTATGTGGAACTTTAAAGAATTTTGAAGATGTGAAAAAATATTTATATACCGGTGCGGAAAAGGTTATATTCTATTTTGATAAAATAAAAGAATTAAATATTATTGATGAAGCTATTTTGCGTTTTGGAAAAGAAAAATTCTTAGTGGCGACTACAAATTTAGAAGAATGTAAACAATTAAGTTCAAGAGAGGATCTCCTTGGGCTTGATCTTCTTTTTATTACAAAAGATACGAATTTAAATGTAATCCTTAACTATAATTTTGAAAGAAATCTTCATGGTATTGGACTAGAATCAGAAGATACGATTAACTTTTTAGAAATAAAGGACGAAATAGTAAGTGAAGACTATGAAATTGATACGTTTCAGTCTTCGATTTCATGGTCTGAATTAAAATTGAATTCAGACGGATTGATTCCAGTCATTGTTCAAGATTATAAGACAAATGAAGTATTAATGCTTGCATATATGAATGAAGAAGCGTTTCATCTAACCTTAAAAACTGGAAAAATGACATTTTTCAGCAGAAGTCGCCAGGAGATTTGGACAAAAGGTCTGACTTCTGGACATTTTCAATACTTAAAAGCATTGACATTAGACTGTGATAATGATACGATGTTATCAAAGGTATCTCAAGTGGGTGTTGCTTGTCATACAGGAGAAACTTCTTGTTTCTTTAAGGAATTAGTAAAAAAGGATTATAAGGAAACAGACTTACTTAAAGTGTTTGAAAATGTATATACTACCATTAAAGAACGAAAGATTAACCCAAAAGAAGGTTCCTATACGAATTATCTTTTAGACAAGGGAATTGATAAGATACTAAAGAAAGTTGGGGAAGAAGCAACTGAAATTATAATAGCTGCGAAGAACCCTGATTCCGAGGAAATCATATACGAAATTTCTGACTTCCTCTATCATGTTATGGTACTAATGGTCGAAAAAGGTGTCTCTTGGGAAGAGATTGCTAAAGAATTAGGAAATCGGCACTAGCTTAAAGGATGGCGAATTATGAGAATAAGAACAAAAATTTCAAAATTATTTTTAATAATGCTAATTTTTTCCATGTTCTATGGAACTTTTTTTGTTGCAAATGTTAAAGCAATTAACTTAAATGGTACTTGGACTTACGAAGATGAAAATTGGTATTATAAAGATAAAAAAGGTGATGTTTTAACTGGATGGCAACGTATTGATGGAAATAAACACTACTTTTCTGAAGAAGGAGTACTTGCGACTGGTTTACAGATGATTGATGGAATTTTATATTATTTTGACAATGATGGTATCATTGATAATTCTAATATTCCATGGAATTTGAGATTGGTAAATTATCAAAACGTAGTAACAAGTGAATATTCTATTACTGTTTCCAAGGTAAATGGAACAGTTGTAGATGAAAGAATTGAAGAGGATTTACTAGATTTATTAGATGCTGCAAAAGAAGATGGCGTAAAACTTGGAATTTCATCTGGTTACCGTACTTTTGAAAATCAACAATTTTTATATAGTAATGCTATGTCTAAACGATTACGTGCAGGCATGAATTTAGAAGAAGCAGCCCAATCAGCTTCCTATTATGTAGAACAACCAGGAAAAAGCGAACACAATATTGGCTTAGCCTTAGATTTTTCATCTGGTACTAAAGATGATATGACAGAGGAATTTATAGATACGAAACAAGGAACTTGGTTAAGTGAAAATGCATATTTATATGGCTTTGTATTAAGATATCCTGATGGTTATAGTGATATAACAGAAGTGGGATTTGAACCATGGCACTATCGTTATGTAGGGATAGATGAAGCCTTGTATATGTATGAGAATGATTTGTGTCTAGAAGAATATTTAGAGTTAATATATTAAAATCATATATTCAATTAACATAAAAATTTATAATGCTCTATGTCGATGGTTTGTATACGAATCCTTGGCAGAGAGCATTTTTTAGTTTATAAAGGATAAGACATTGATTGAACCATGGCAGAATGTTATAATAAAAGTACTGATACTTACATTATAGGCAAGAATGAATAGGACGTGAGAATACTTGAAAAATATTATTACATATTATTTAAGACCATATTATTTTACTATGACGATAGGATTTCTTATTAAATTTGTTGGAACAATAACAGACTTAAGTATTCCGTGGATCTTGGCATATATCATAGATACCATTATTCCACGAAATAGTATAACTGAAATTGTTAAATGGGGTGGAGTTATGATAATAGCTTCTCTTTTAACTGTTACTTTTAATGTGATTGCTAATCGTAAGGCCTCTAAAGTTGCACGTGATGCAACAGAAAAAATACGCTATGATTTATTTGAAAAAATCACTTATTTATCAAATCAAAAAATTGATTATTTCACAAAACCTTCCTTGATTTCTAGAATTACAACGGATACTTATAATATTCATCAAATGATAGGAAGAATTCAACGACTAGGTGTGAGAGCACCTATTCTTTTGATTGGTGGAATTTTGATTACTTTAACTCTTGATCCTATATTAACTTTTGTGTTAGTTGTTTTACTACCCTTTATCACATTCGTTATGCTCTATGTATCCAAAAAGAGTATTCCTATGTTTAGAGAACTACAATCCTTCGTTGATAAGCTAGTTCGTATTGTTAGAGAAGACATCTCGGGTATTCGAGTTATAAAAGCATTATCCAAAACAGATTTTGAGAAAAAGAAGTTTAATGAGATTAATTTAGAAGTGATATCACAAGAAAAAAAGACGAGTATGCTTATGGCTGGTTTAAGTCCTATAATTAATACTATTTTGAATACCGGTCTGGTTTTTGTTATTATTGTAGGAGCATATAGAGTAAACAATGGTGCCACTGAAGTGGGTAGAATTTTAGCATTTATGACATATTTTACATTGATTTCTACGGCGATGATGTCTATCTCTAAAATGTTTGTTATTACTTCAAAAGCAGTTGCTTCGGGAAATCGAATTATGGAAATAATAGACTCGACAGAAGATATCATTACTCAATTATATGATATAGAAGAAAGTGATTCCTTTGTTGAGTTTAATCAAGTCTCTTTTTCTTATAATAAAGTAGAAAATAATCTTACGGACATTAGTTTTAAACTAAAAAAGGGTGAAACCCTAGGGATTATAGGTGAAACTGGTTCTGGAAAGACGACGATTATAAACTTATTAATGAGATTTTATGATGTAGATAACGGAACGATTTCAATTGATGGTCGTAATATAAAGTCTTATGAAAGAAAAGAACTAAGAGAGAAATTTGGTGTTGTTTTTCAAAATGATGTTTTGTTCGAGGACACGATTTATGAAAATATTAAACTAGGCAGAGACTTGTCAGAAGAGCAAATAAAAAATGCGATTGAATATGCAAGAGCTAAAGAGTTTGTAGATGGATCTGGAGAAGGTTCATATAAAAAACTTAATATTAAAGGGGCAAATCTGAGTGGTGGACAAAAACAAAGGATTCTTATTGCAAGAGCCCTAGCATCTAGTCCTGAAATACTTGTTCTGGATGATTCTTCAAGTGCTTTAGATTATAAGACAGATGCTGCACTTAGAAAAGAAATAAGTACCCACTTTAGAGATACAACTACAATTATCATTGCACAAAGAGTAAGCTCTATTATGAATGCTACTCATATTATGGTATTAGAAGATGGAAAAGTCATAGGGTATGGAAATCATGAAGAATTACTAAAAAACTGTAAAGTTTACAAAGAAATAAGCGTTTCACAGATGGGTGGTGAATAATATGAAGAGAAAAAATACCCTAATCCGTCTGGCAAAATATATGTTTCCTTATAGTTATCTACTTCTATTTGCAGTTATCCTATCCATTGTAAGTAATTTATTAATGTTAATAGGGCCAATGCTATCTGGATATGCCATTGATTCCATTGAACCGGGATTTCAGAAGGTTGATTTTTCAAAAGTATTATATTATGCTGCTTGGATGTTAGGATTTTACATTATATCTTCTATTTTATCTTACTCCTTGTCTGTGCTTATGATACAGATCAGTAGAAAAGTTATTTTTAGGATGCGAAAAGATGTTTTTGATAAACTCATGGAATTACCAATTGGTTACTTTGATACCCATCAAACAGGTGATATTATTAGTACCATTTCTTATGACATTGATACCGTCAATACTTCATTATCAAACGATATTGTACATATATTTTCGAGTTTTATTACTATTGTAGGTGCCTTTGTTATGATGATACTTATTTCTCCAAAATTAGTATTAGTATTTGTATTTACAGTTCCTTTATCTATGTTTTTAACTACACTTATTACAGGTAAAACAAGGCCACTTTTTCGCAAGCGTTCTGCTAAACTAGGTGAATTAAATGGTTTTGCTGAAGAAATTATAACAGGTCAGAAAACATTAAAAGCATACTCTCAAGAGCAAAATACACTCTTGAAATTTGAAAATAAAAATACAGAAGCTGTAGAAGCATATTATAAATCCGAATATTATGGAAGTGTTGTTGGGCCGACAGTGAATTTCATTAATAATCTTTCTTTATCATTAATTAGTGTATTTGGAGCGATCCTCTATTTGATGGGAAGTATGAGTATAGGAAATATTTCTTCTTTTGTACTATATTCTAGAAAGTTTTCAGGTCCAATTAATGAAACTGCTAATATTATAACGGAATTCCAATCTGCCTTAGCGGCTGCAGAACGTGTATTTCGCTTAATTGATGAAGTTCCTGAACTCATTGATATGGAAGATGCAACTGTTTTAGAAAATGTAGAAGGTGATGTAGAACTGAAAGATGTTAGTTTCGGATATACAGAGGATAAGATTATTATTAAAGGTCTTAATCTAAAAGCGGATAGAGGAAAATTAATTGCCATTGTAGGACCTACTGGTGCAGGTAAAACCACATTAATTAATTTACTTATGAGGTTTTATGATATTGGTGATGGTTCAATCTATGTTGATCGAAATGAAATTTCTAAGATAACAAGAGATAGCCTTAGAAAATCTTATGCAATGGTTCTGCAAGATACCTGGCTTTTCTATGGAAGTATTTTTGAAAATATAGCATATGGAAAAGATAATGCTAGCATGGAAGAGGTAGTAGCAGCAGCAAAAGCAGCAAAGATTCATTCTTATATTAAACGACTGCCTGAAGGATATCATACGATTTTAACAGATGAAGGAACTAATATTTCAAAAGGGCAGAAGCAACTATTAACGATTGCAAGGGCTATGTTATTAGACTCCAATATGTTAATACTTGACGAAGCCACTTCAAATGTTGATACAAGAACTGAGATTCAAATTCAACATGCAATGCGTAAATTAATGGAAGAAAAGACCTGTTTTGTAATAGCACATCGTTTATCTACTATTCGCCATGCGGATAGAATCTTAGTGGTAAACGAAGGAGAGATAGTAGAGCAAGGTACTCACGATGAATTAATTGTCGAAAACGGCTTTTATAGTAAGTTATATTATTCACAGTTTGAATAATATAATATATTATGAATTGAAGATTCATGATCAACATTTGCAGAAATACACTTACAAGCAAGTATTTCTGCTTCATTATATCATAATTTCTAAAATAACTGCATATCCTAAAACAGCTTATATTATGTGATTTCTTGATAAATGATTTACATAATATTATTATGTAAATCATTTATCAAGATTAAAAGCGAAATAGGAGGAGCAGAAATGAATTTAGAACATATTAGCCAGCGGATGGATTCAATTAATCGTATGCGTGCTATTTCAGATGCAAATAAAGAAGCATTATTTCATAGAAAAGGCTTATCGAGATTAAACAATAATCAAGAGTATAGTGATTCGAATTATACGGAAGTAAAAAACTCCAAACTGTTTCTTCGATTTGGAATTTCATTTGCTTTGCTAGGAATCGTTTATCTAATGGATGATTTTAATTTTGATTTATTTTCCCTTACAAGCGAAAAAATAAGAACATTAATAAGTTATAATATTGAGTTTGAAGATATGATGACTTTTTGGTATAATGACAACATTAGTAAAATAGTCGAGACTTTATTAAGAACGAAATGATAAAAAATGGAGGAAAAACGATGAAAGAATATTCACCTGTAATAGAAAAGTTTTTACGTTATGTTAAAGTGGACACAGAGGCTGTTCCTGAAATAGAAACGATTCCAAGTAGTGAAAAACAAAAAGATTTGAGTAGAATGTTAGTAGAAGAGCTGAAAGAAATGGGAGCTTCTAATGCTTTTATGAACGACCATGGTTATGTATATGCGGAAATACCAAGTAACATAGAAAACGACAAAAATATACCTGTTCTTGGATTTGTATCTCATGTAGACACCTCTCCAGCCGTAACAGGAAAAGATGTAAAGCCCTCTGTTGTAGAAAATTATGATGGATCTGATATCGAATTAAATAAAGAATTAGGATATATTTTATCAGCAAATGAATTCCCAGAATTAAAAAATTATATTGGACAAGATCTTATTGTTACAGATGGAAATACCCTTTTAGGTGCAGATGATAAAGCTGGTGTAGCAGAAATCATGGCTATGGCAGAAATTCTTCTGAAGAACCCTAATATTAAACATGGAACAATTAAAATCGCTTTCACTCCTGATGAAGAGGTTGGAAGGGGAGCTGATTTATTTGATGTAAAGAAATTTGGAGCAGATTTTGCCTATACCATTGACGGCGGACAGTTAGGAGAGCTGGAATATGAAAACTTTAATGCTGCCAGTGGAAAAGTAACGATAAACGGAAAGAGCATACATCCAGGTTCAGCAAAAGGACAAATGCTAAATGCCATCTTACTTGCAATGGAGTTTCAAAGTATGTTACCTACTTTTGATAATCCAGCATACACAGAACTATATGAAGGATTTTTTCACTTAGATGGAATCAATGGTTCTGTAGATACAACATCTATGGATTATATTATTCGTGACCATAATAAAGAACTATTTGAACAGAAGAAAGAAACATTTAAGAAAATCGGAAGCTATTTAAATGAAAAATATGGACAGGGAACATTTGAAGTTACAGTAAAAGACTCATATTTTAATATGAAAGAGAAGATTGAGCCACATATGCATTTAATATCCAATGCAAAAAAAGCAATGGAATCTTTAGGCATTACTCCAATCATTACACCGATTCGTGGTGGTACAGATGGGGCACGTTTATCTTATATGGGATTACCTTGTCCTAATATATGCACAGGTGGTCATAATTTTCATGGGAGATATGAATATATTCCAGTTCAGTCAATGGAAAAAATAGTAGAGCTTATAATAGAAATTGTTAAGATATATGGGGTGTTGTAGGATAATATTTAGTAACATCAAAGAAAAAACACAAAAAAATAAAATTCCAACGCCAGTTTTGGTGTTAGAATTAATACAAAACAAAAGGAAATAGAATGAGAAAATTAGCATTAACTGATAAAATATTATTAAGTATTGAAAAACCAGCTAGATATATAGGAAATGAAGTAAATTCAGTAGTAAAAGATCCAACACAAGTAGATATACGCTTTGCTATGTGTTTTCCTGATGTTTATGAGATTGGAATGTCACATTTAGGTATACAAATACTCTACGATATGTTTAACAAAAGAGAAGATGTATATTGTGAGCGTGTTTATTCTCCTTGGCTGGATTTAGATAAAATTATGAGAGAGGAGAATGTCCCTCTCTTTGCTTTAGAATCACAAGATCCCATAAAGGATTTTGATTTTTTAGGCATTACCTTACAATATGAAATGTGTTATAGCAATGTACTACAAATATTAGATTTAAGCCAAATTCCCCTTTATGCTAAAGACAGAGGAGAAGAATATCCTATTGTTATTGGCGGTGGACCTTGTACTTATAATCCGGAACCTCTGGCAGATTTTTTTGATTTGTTTTATATTGGAGAAGGCGAAAATTCCTACGGTCTTCTTTTAGACTTATATAAAGAGAACAAAGTACAAGGAGGAAGTCGATTTGATTTCCTTGAAAAAGCAACATCCGTACCAGGTATTTATGTACCTATGTTTTATGATGTTGTATATAACGAAGATGGTACTATCTCGAGTTTTAAGCCAAATAATAATAGTGCACCGGATAAAATAAAGAAGGTAATAGAATTGGATGTAAGTAATACTTATTATCCAGAAAAACCTATTGTGCCTTTTATTAAAGCAACCCAAGATAGAGTTGTGCTAGAAATTTTACGTGGATGTATAAGAGGCTGTCGTTTTTGCCAGGCAGGTATGGTGTACCGTCCTGTTAGAGAAAGAAGTCTAGAGTTTCTAAAGGATTTAGCTTATAAAATGTTGAAAAATACGGGTCATGAAGAAATTTCCCTTAGTTCATTAAGTTCTAGTGATTATACAGAATTAAAAGAACTCGTAACTTTTTTAATAGAAGAATTTAAGGGGAAAGGCGTTAATATTTCATTGCCTTCCTTAAGAATTGATGAATTCTCTTTGGATGTTATGAGCAAGGTGCAAGATGTTAGAAAAAGTAGTCTTACTTTTGCGCCAGAAGCAGGCTCCCAAAGATTAAGAGATGTTATTAATAAGGGATTAACAGAAGAAGCTATTCTAAATGGAGCTTCTGAAGCATTTCATGGAGGCTGGAACCGCGTGAAACTATATTTTATGCTTGGGCTTCCTACTGAAACGATAGAGGATATGGAAGAAATTGCAGTTCTCTCAGATAAGATTGCAAGAGTTTATTATGAAGAAATTCCAAAGGAAGAAAGAAATGGAAAGGTTCAAGTAACTGCTAGTACCTCATTCTTTATACCGAAACCATTTACACCTTTTCAATGGGCTAAGATGTATACAAAAGAAGATTATCTTAATAAAGCTCGAACTGTAAATGCCAAAATGAAAGAAATGTTAAATTGGAAAAGTTTAAAATATAATTGGCATGAAGCTGATGTGACTATTATTGAAGGTGTTTTAGCTAGAGGTGATCGTCGTTTATCAAAAGCTTTGGTGCGAGCATATGAAAAGGGATGTTTTTATGATGCCTGGACAGAATGTTTTCATAATGATAAGTGGTTGGAAGCTTTTGAAGAAACCGGGATAGATGTTGCCTTTTATACTACAAGAGAACGTGATTTAGAGGATATTTTACCTTGGGATTTTATAGATATAGGAGTCACAAAGCAATTCTTACAGAGAGAATTAAAAAGAGCAAAAGAAGGTAAAGTAACACCTAATTGCAGACAAGCTTGTTCTAACTGTGGTGCTCAAGTATTTGGAGGAGGTGTTTGCTTTGAAAATTAGAATTAAGTTTTCAAAAACAGGTTCCATGAAATTTATAGGACATTTAGATTTAATGAGATACTTCCAAAAAGCTATGAGAAGAGCAGATGTAGATATTGCATATTCTGGCGGATACTCTCCTCATCAAATTATGTCATTTGCTTCACCTTTAGGATTAGGAGCCACCAGTGTGGGAGAGTATATGGATATAGAAGTAAATTCTACTCGTCCTTCCAAGGAAATGGTTACAGCATTAAATCAAGTAATGGTAGAAGGAATAGAAATATTAAGCTACCGTGTATTGCCTGAAGAAAGTAAAAATGCCATGTCTTTAGTAGCAGGGGCGGATTATATGGTTGTGTTTAAGGAGAACTTTACACTTGCTCCTGAAAAACTAGCTGAAAAAGCAAATGAATTTTATAGTCAAGAATCAATCACGATACTTAAGAAAACAAAAAAGAGTGAAAAAGAAGTAGATATAAAACCAATGATTTATTCTATGGATCGCGCTGAAGATGGTCAAGCTATTTATCTGAAGTTAGCTACAGGAAGTGTAAATAATTTAAAACCTGAGCTTGTTATGGATGCTTTTTGCCAATTTCTTAATCTACCTTTTGATGAGTTTTCTTTTCAAGTCCATCGCTTAGAGTTATTTACCAATGACGATAACAATTTGATTTCGTTAGAAGAATTAGGAGAAGAAATTGAGTAATAAGTTAATCATTACTAAATTAGAAGATAAGATTATTACGGCTCTTTGTGAAGAAAACACGATTATGGAATTGAGTTGTGATCTAAAAGAATCTAAAGATTCTTCAGAATCCGATAAAATTCTAGGTAACATTTATATTGGAAAAGTAGATAATATCGTTTCTAACATAAATGCTGCTTTTATTAGCTTTGGAAATGAACAAAAAGGCTACTATTCTCTAGAAGAAAATCATAAACATAACAAAGTAAATTCTGAAAACTCAGGCAAACTAACGATAGGTGACGAAGTTTTGATTCAAGTCTCAAAAGAAAACATAAAATCAAAAGCTCCTGTGGTCACATCTAAAATAAACTTAACTGGAAAGTATTCTGTACTAACATTAGGGAATACACATTTGAACTTTTCGGCAAAGATAAATAAAAAATCCTGGAAAAAGGAATTTACAAAGCTTTCAGAAAATCTTCTTACTGATGAATATGGGTTTATCATCCGAACAAATGCTGCCACAGCTGAATTTGACTTGATTTTGGATGAAATGAAGACTTTAATCGGTGTATACCAACATATAAAGGCTGAAGCAAAATATAGGAGCTGTTTTTCTTTGATCTATAAAGCTCCGTCTGATTATCTAACAAATATTCGTGATGTGTATACAAAAGATTTAGAAGAAATTCTTACAGATGATGAAAATATTTGTAATGAGATAAAAGAATATTTAGCAAACTACCAACCTATGGACTTGAAGAAACTAAAATTCTATAAAGATAAACTGTGGCCTTTAATAAAGGTGTATAATATAGAAAGCATTTTAGATAAAGCATTAAAAAAACAAGTTTGGTTAAAATCAGGTGGTTATTTAGTAATCGAACCAACAGAGGCTTTTGTAGTTATTGATGTAAATACGGGTAAGTTCGCTGGAAAGAAAAATCAGCATGATACAATTATGAAAATAAATCTAGAAGCTGCAAAAGAAATTGCACGCCAACTACGTTTGCGTAATCTTTCAGGTATTATTGTAGTAGATTTTATTGATATGCCTACAAATGAAAACAAGGAACTGCTTATGAATGAATTCAGTGCATACTTAAGCAAAGATCCTATTAAAACAGTGCTAGTAGGCATGAGCAAACTAAATCTAGTTGAGTTAACAAGAAAGAAGGGCAAGAAACCATTACATGAGCAATTGACTAGCAACTGTAATCATTGTCATGGAAGTGGGAGAATACCTATTTCAAGAGATATTACCATGGAGGACAAAAATGGAAGACAATAAAAAAACAATGAATAATATGGATTTAATTATCAGTATAAAAGTGATGCAGGCAAATCCCTCTCCACAGACTCAATCAGCATTTATAAATCAAATGATACATGCAAAATTTCTTACTCCTGCAGTATCATCAATGAGAAAAGAACAGTCAACTGGAGAAGAAAGAAAAATGTATCGTTTTCCCCACGTAGCGAATGCAGGTGGTGAACAATATTTAATTGCATTTACAGACGAGATTGAATTAAAAAAATGGCAAATGGAAGGAGAATATGAAGCTATCGTTAGCGATTATAAAAATTTCAGTTCCATTACCTTACAAAAAAACTCACCTTACAATGGCTTTGTAATTAATCCTTTTAATGAAAACATAATTGTAAACAAGGAAACAATGCTTCATATAAATCAGAATCTTCAAAAAAATAGTTGACATTAATTTGCAGAAATGCTACTATAACTTAGTGTGCCGCGCAATGAGGTTATATAAGTATTGAACGAAGTATGGTTCAATCACCACAATTGGCGAGTAATGATAATAGGAGGTGCCGTATATGTACGCAATTATAGCAACAGGTGGAAAACAGTACAAAGTATCTGAAGGCGATATCATTAGAGTTGAAAAGCTTGAGTCTAAAGCTGGTGAAACTGTTACTTTTGACCAGGTATTAGCTGTTAACAAAGATGGTTTAGTAGTAGGAAATCCTACTGTAGAAAATGCCACAGTTTCAGCAAGTGTTGTAAACGAAGGTAAAGGTAAGAAAATCGTTGTTTACAAATATAAGAGAAAAACTGGATATCATAAGAAACAAGGACATAGACAACTATTTACTGAAGTTAAGATTGAAAAAATCAATGCTTAATTAAGATTATGATTAGAGTTACTTTTTATAAAAATAAAAAAAATGAATATATGGGTTTTCAACTAAAAGGTCATGCGGGATTTGCGGAATATGGACAGGATATTGTATGTGCTGCAGTGTCAGCTTTATCAATTAATACTGTTAATTCTATAGAAAGCTTAACCAATGACAAGATAGAAGTGAAAACAGATGAAGAAATAGGGCTTTTGTCATTAAAATTTTTATCTCAAGTTAGTTTAGAGTCAAAGATTTTAATTGAATCCCTTAGTTTAGGAATTAAAGGAATTATAGAAGATAATAATACTGAATATATATCAGTCACATTCGAGGAGGTGTAAACCATGTTAAAAATGAACCTTCAGTTATTCGCCCACAAAAAGGGAGTTGGTTCTACTAAAAATGGTAGAGATTCCAAGTCTAAAAGATTAGGTGCGAAAAGAGCAGACGGACAGTTTGTAAAAGCTGGAAACATTCTTTACAGACAACGTGGAACAAAGATTCACCCAGGTCAAAATGTTGGTCGTGGTGGTGATGATACATTATTTGCATTAGTTGATGGTGTAGTAAGATTTGAAAGAAAAGGAAGAGATAAGAAGCAAGTTTCTATCCATCCTGTAGCAGCTAACGAATAATAGTAACAAGATTATCTGGAATGGACGGCTTCAAACGTTAGTTTTGAAGTCGTTTTTTATTCCGTTATCTATGCGTTTTTTTGCGCATAAAAGTGAGGTATAACAATGTTTGCAGATAGAGCAACCATATTTATTAAATCTGGAAAAGGTGGCGATGGCCATGTTAGCTTTCGTAGAGAAAAATACGAACCAAGTGGTGGTCCCGATGGTGGAGACGGCGGAAAAGGTGGAAATATTATTTTCCAAGTTGATGAGGGACTAAATACTTTAACAGATTATAGACATAAAAGAAAATATTTGGCAGAAAGTGGAGAACCAGGTGGAAAGAGGAATTGTTCAGGAAGAAATGGCAATGACCTTATTCTTTTAGTACCTGCAGGTACCATTATTCGTGATGAAGAGACAGGAAAAGTAATTGCGGACATGTCTGGAGAGCATACACGTGAAGTTCTCCTTACAGGTGGAAGAGGTGGCAAAGGAAATAGACATTTTGCTACAGCTACTATGCAAGCACCACAATATGCCCAACCTGGACAGTCAGCTTTAGAGTTATGGGTCACCCTTGAACTAAAAGTTATAGCTGATGTTGGACTAGTAGGATTTCCAAATGTAGGAAAGTCTACCTTTTTATCAAGAGTAACAAATGCAAAACCTAAAATCGCAAATTATCATTTTACTACTTTAAATCCAAATTTGGGTGTGGTAGACTTAGATGAGACAAATGGTTTTGTTATAGCGGATATACCAGGATTAATTGAAGGTGCTTCAGAAGGAATTGGCCTTGGTCATGAATTCTTAAGACACATAGAAAGAACAAAAGTAATTATTCATATGGTTGATGCTGCGTCTACTGAAGGACGAGATCCGATAGAAGATATCTATGCGATTAACTCGGAACTTGAAGCATACAATCCGGAATTATTAAAACGTCCTCAGGTAATTGCTGCAAATAAGATTGATGCTATTTATGATGTTGATGAAAGTCCGATCGACAAGATAAAGGCTGAATTTGAACCAAAGGGTATCAGTGTATTTCCTATATCTGCTGTAAGTGGAAAAGGATTAAAAGAGCTTTTATATCATGTAAATAGCTTATTAGCTACACTTGACCCCAAACCAGTTATATTTGAGAGAGAATATTTCCCTAAACTTGAAGACGATTCTATATTACCTTTTACAGTTGAAAAATTAGAAGATGGATTGTTTAATGTTGAAGGACCTAGAGTTGAACGTATGCTAGGATATACTCATTTAGATTCAGAAAGAGGCTTTGACTTCTTTCAAAATTTCTTAAAAGAACAAGGAATATTAGAACAATTAGAATCCCTCGGAATTAATGAAGACGATACTGTAAAAATATATGACTTTGAGTTTGAATACATTAAGTAATGGAGGAAATATGACAAGTAAACAACGTTCGTATTTAATGGGACTTGCTTCTGTACTAGATCCAATCTTTCAGATTGGAAAGTCTGGCTTAACACCTGAGATTACTATGGCAATAAGTGAAGCTTTAGAAGCTAGAGAAATAATTAAAATAAACGTATTAAAAAATTGTATGGATGATCCAAAAGAACTTGCTAACATGCTTTCAGGACGTACACGTTCTGAAATTGTTCAAGTAATTGGAAAAAAGATTATTCTTTATAAAGAATCTAAAAACAAGAAAAAAATTATGTTACCTTAAGCGTAGGAGGCATTATGTCGGAGTATAAGAAGGTTGGTATACTTGGTGGAACATTTGACCCGATTCATGTGGGACATTTGATTATAGCGAATCAAGCTATAACACAATTTGATTTGAGTACGGTTTTGATTATGCCTACAAATGAACCACCACATAAGGCAGACCAAGTGATTACATCAACTTCTCATAGAAATAAAATGGTACAGCTTGCCATAGAAGATAATAAGTATTTTAAATTATCTATCATAGAGCAGGAACGTAAAGGTACTACTTATACATCCGATACCCTTACGCTGCTGTGTCAAAGTAATCCTTACTGTCGTTATTATTTTATAGTAGGGTTTGATTCTTTGGCAAATATTGATCGATGGCATCGACCAGATATTATTTTCAATTCGGCAGTGATCTTAGTAGCTTTAAGAAATAATGAGACGATAGAAACAGTACAAGAACGTATTTCTTTTTTAGAAGATAAGTATAATGGAGAAATTCATCTATTAAATATACCTAACATTAATGTCTCTTCAGAATTTATTCGAAAGAGAGTAGTAGAAAAGGAATCCATAAGATATTTTGTTCCAAAAGATGTTGAAAAATATATTTATGTAAATAATTTATATCGATTGGAAGAAAAATAAGTAGAGGACGTTAAGTATGCAATACAATCCAGATAGAATTAAACAAAAACTAAAAAAAATATTGGATGCTAGACGTTATGAGCATACAATTGGAGTTACTTATACTGGAATTGCTTTGGCCATGTGTTACGGGTATGACATTAAAAAGGCTGAATTTGCAGGGTTATTACATGATTGTGCAAAATCCATTCCAGATGAAAAAAAGTTAAACGAATGTATAAAATATAATATTAGTATCACAGAAGTAGAAAGAACGAATCCATATTTACTTCATGCAAAATTAGGCGCTTTTTTAGCAATGGAAAAATATAAAATTGAAGATAAAGAGATAATAAATGCGATTTTAAACCATACTACTGGTAAACCTGCTATGTCTATTTTGGACAAGATTATTTATGTTGCAGATTATATTGAACCCAGAAGAGATCAAGCTCCAAATTTGGACGAGATTAGAAAAGTTGCTTTTAAAGATTTGGATCTTGCATTATATTTGATTTTGCGAGATACGATGGATTATTTAGAGAATACTACAGCAGCAATTGATAAAATTACTGCGAGTGCATATGAATATTATAAAAAACTCTATGAAGATAGAAATAGCTTCATGGAAGGAAAGGAGCAATAATCATAGTGACAGTATCAAAAGAAATGGTCAAGTTAGCTTACTCAGCCTTAGAGGATAAAAAAGGAGAAGATATTAAAATCATTGATATTTCAAAAGTTTCAGTAATTGCGGATTACTTTATCATAGCAAGTGGAACAAATAGAAATCAAGTTCAAACTTTAGTAGATAATGCACAAGAAGTTCTTCACAAAGCGGGTTATGAATCAAAACAAGTAGAAGGATATCAAACTGGAGATTGGATTTTAATGGACTACGGTGATATTATTATCCATGTATTTTCACAAGAAAATCGTTTATTCTATAATCTTGAGAGAATCTGGAGAGATGGAAAAACCATAGAAATAGAAGAAGTGTAAATTCATATACAAAAAACAGCTTTGCCTCATTATAAACTTGTGGCAAAGCTGTTTTTTGTATATGGAAAAGAATACATTCCTGTTTACATTTTACGATATAATCCGATTACTTTTCCTAAAATCGTAACATCATCTACTATAATAGGTTCTAAATCATCATTTTCTGGTTGAAGACGATAGTGTCCTTTTTCCTTATAAAATCTTTTCACAGTAGCAGAGTCTTCTACAAGTGCTACAACAATTTCACCATTTGAAGCTGTGGACTGTTTTTCAACTATAACCTTATCGCTATTGAAGATTCCAACATTAATCATACTATCGCCTTTAACATTTAGCATGAAAACTTCCTTGTTTGGCATATCTTCAACAGGTACAGGAAAATATCCTTCAATATCTTCTTGTGCTAGTATAGGGACTCCAGCTGCAACAGTACCTAGAATTGGAACATTTACAATTTCACGTCTAGATAGATTGAAACCATCATCTAGTATTTCAATCGCTCTTGGCTTTGTAGGATCGCGACGGATATAGCCGTTTTTTTCCAAGGTTTCTAAATGAGAATGTACAGAAGAAGTAGATTTTAGCTTAACTGCTTCGCAAATATCACGAACTGCAGGTGGATAACCTCTATTAATAATCTCAGATTTAATATATTCAAGTATTTCTGATTGTTTTTCGCTAATTTTTCCGTAACTCATTTAATTCCTCCTCTATTTCTTTTGTTAGCTGTTTTTCTTTCTATAACTATATCATATGCAAATATGAATTGCAAACAAATGTTTTCGAAAGTTTGTTCTTTTTCCTCTATAAAGTGTTGACAAACAAATGTTCTTGTATTATAATTTAAACAGAACAAAGGTTCGGAACATATATTTGCACACATGAATCTTGTGTGATTTAGGAGGTACTTATGAGAAGGCATACAATTTACGGAATTATTATAATTACACTTTTTATTTTTGCATCTGGTTTTTTTATAACAACTTCTATGGCTAATGAAGAAGAGACTATCCCTACATACAAGTATTATTCTAGTATTGAAATAGAAAACGGAGACACTTTGTGGTCTATAGCCGAAAAATATATATCTACTGAATATGAATCTATATATGATTATATTAGAGAATTAAAACAAATGAACAATTTGACTTCTGATAACATAATAGCAGGGCAGAACATAACAGTAGCTTATTATTCAGATGAATTTAAATAATTGTTTAAGAAAACAAATGAACTTTTATGAATTGTTTTTGCAACAGTTGTTTTTAAGAGGGATGTATTTGCGTTTAATCACATCAAATGGACGCATCATATCATGATCCTCATGCTCGAGTATATGGCAATGATAAATATATCTTCCGTTAAAAGGTCCAAAACGCATGATTAAGCGTGTTATTTGACCTGGGAAGGCTAATACAGTGTCCTTCCAACCTTTCTCATTTGCAGGTGGTGGAGAGGGCTCATCTGTAAACATTATTTGACCAGTTAAGTTGTAACAATCTACATCAAATGGAATTCGATCTAATATTTGAAATTGTACAAGATGAATATGAATCGGATGTACTCCTAATCCCGGATTTATGATTCTCCAAATCTCTACGTCATTTAAAATCGGATTTTCTTCAACTCCATCCATATAATCTTTATTATTAAATAAGAATAATAAACGATTAAATCTATCTTGCGAAACATCTAAAGTAATATCTCTTGTCCGTACGGCCTCACATTCCTCATATCTTTTTATAATATTTAGAAATTGTGGAACAGAACTTGTATCCTCTTTTTTTCGTGCAATCACATTAAACTTCATAATCATCCCAGTTGTGAGAGGATCTGGAGGCGCACCAAAATCAAATGGTGTTGTTGCTGAATTGCGTAATATAATGCTAGAATCAAGAGGCTGATTTGTAAAATCAATGATCAAATCCACACGCTCCGCTGGGCCAATGGTAATTTCATCTAATTGCACTGGTCTTTGTAATAATCCTCCGTCAGAACCTATTTGTGTAAATAGTTGACCTGAGTCTAATTTCATACGATAGAATCGTCCATTTGAGGCGTTTAGAATACGAAAACGATATTTTCTTTGTTCTACATCTAAATATGGCCAGGCTTTTCCATTAACTACGATTGTCTCTCCTGTAAAGCCCGGAGTAATTGATACTTCAGGGAAGTCTGGAGGTGGATTCACAACATCTACTGTTGAAGGGTAGAAGAGTGAACCATCTGAGTTAAAAGTCTTATCTTGTATAATTAAAGGTACTTCATAGATGCCAGAAGGAAGATTGAGAGCACGTTCTTGCTCATTTCTTATGATATACATTCCTGCTAATCCAGCATATACATTTAGCCGTGTAATTCCCACAGCATGGTCGTGATACCAAAGCGTTGTAGATGGTTGATTGTTCGGATAAGAATAAACTTTGTCAAAGAATCGTGGACCACACTTTTTAAATCCGTTGGTAAACCAAGCTTCCGGATAACCATCACTTTCAGATTCCACAGAAGCACCGTGTAGATGTACAACAGTACGTACATCAGGCATATGTTCGCTCGAACCGTGTAAAGTACGATCAATAGGTAAAATATGTTCACTAGGTAAGTTGTTCATCCATTTTATATGGGTACATTCTCCTTCATTTACTTCTATGGTTGGACCAGGAATTTGTCCTTCGTATCCCCATACTGTTGTTAAAGGTAGTTCGCCATGGAAGCGATGAAGGGACTCTAACATTCGCACTTCATAGAAGGTACTGTCTTTGTTTCTCTCTAGTGGCTTTAATACTTTAGGAATAGGTAGTTGATCTATAAATGGTGTTAATGACATAAAATCTCTTTTCTATTTTTTTAATAAATTTTATGCGATTATTTCAAGATAATGAATCGAACTTTTATATTATCAAGAAAGAATCCTTCTATTTGTTCTCTCTTAAAGTAACTTTATTACGAGCACTCCTTTTTCGTTGATCTTCTAGAGCGGCATAATGCTTTCTGGTGGTATTTACATCAGAGTGGCCTAATACATCAGCAACTAGATAAATATCACCTGTTTCACGATATAAGCTTGTACCATAGGTGCTTCTAAGCTTATGGGGAGTAATGTTCTTTAATTGAGTGATCAATTTGGAGTATTTTTTTACTAAGTTTTCTACACTTCGTACATTTAAGCGTTTGTTTTGCATGGAAAGAAACAATGCATTTTCATGGCCCGTCTCCGGGATGATTTTCTTTCTTTCTTCTAAATAGGATTGTAAAGCTTCCTCTACCTCATCACCAAAATAAACAACCGTTTCCCTACCACCTTTCCGTCGAATTTTAATACCAGCATTTTTAAAATCAATATCGTCTATATCTAATCCTACACATTCTGAAACACGAATTCCAGTTCCTAGTAGGAGAGTAAGTAATGCCAAATCTCTGGTTTTCGTCTTTGCATGGTAGTGTTTTTCACGTTTTGTAAGTTTGTCTCCTTGCTCTACTTGGTCTAATAAAAGAGCAACTTCATCCACATCTAGCCTTACTATTTCCTTTTGATGCAATTTAGGCATACTAACAATGGATGCAGGATTCGTAACAATAAGTTCTTTTTTAAAATAATAATTATAAAAAGTACGAAGAGAAGCTAATTTTCTCATTTTTCCACGTTCACTATTTGTATGTTTCTGACCATCTTTTTCATAAAAAGATAAGTATTCTAAATATTCTTCAATATCCGTTGCTGTTATTTGATCAAGGATGTCCATTTGAATATTACGAATATCAATGTCTTTGAAAAGTGGATTGGCATCTTTTATGTATTCAAAAAAAATACCCAAATCATAGGCATATGCAATCCTTGTTTTAGAAGAAGTGGTTGGTTCAATTCCTCTGAAAAAAGAAGATACAAATTTGGGAAGATTTTTTATTAAATCTCTTAATCTTTCCGTATTTTCTATATTAAGTTGATCATGATAATTGCGTTCCTTCACTCTAATTCCTCCAATTTACCTACTTTACCTTTGTTGATACAATTATAGCATGTAGACTTTTTTTTGTAAAATTCAACAGAAAGTATGTTTGCGCATATTATTTAAATAGCAAGGTATTATTGACAGATAAGTAGTATCACCTTATAATTAGTTATAAATGAATGGAGGAGAGGTAAACATGGATTTTTTTAATAAGTTAGGCGATGTTATTTCTAACAATGGAAAAAAGGTTGCACAAAAAGCAAAAGATGTATCCGAATTGGCCAAATTAAATGGACAGCTTGTTACTGAAGATAATAGAAAAAATGCAGCATATTTAGCTATTGGTAAAAGATTCTTTGAAGAATCTGTAGGAGAAGTATCTACAGCATATATAAGTGATTTTTCAGTTATTAACGAATCACTTGCAAATATCGAAGAAATAAAGAATCAAATCAAACAGATAAAGAAGATATATTATTGTCCCCATTGTGGTGCAAGTATGTCTATAAACGCTTCGTTTTGTAGTTCTTGTGGCAGCAAAGTAAAGCATCCTGAGAAGCCAAAAGAAGACGTGGTAGAAGATGAAGTAAATGAGCACGAAGAATCCTCTGTCGAATTACAAACAAGCAATGATACGGTTGTAGATGAGATTATGGAAGAAGTAGAAGAGTAAGGGGAAAATAAAATCATATAACAACATGGAAAGAGAGTCATTTATAAATAAATGGCTTTTTTCTTGTTTTAAATTTTACTTACAAAATACTGCTTTTTCTGATATGATATAGATAGATAATTTTACTAATATAAGCAAATAGTAAGATAATTCTTGTGATAGATTTATCAACCATATATATGAATGTGATTGTAGATATTCATACTATTTTTTTAAATTTGAAAGAGGTGTACGTTTGGAATTAAACATGATGAACGAAGATTTGATTGAGGATGAAATAGTTGAGGAAGAGTTTGATGATTCTGTTCCAGATATTATTATTAGCGATGATTCTGTAAAAATGTATCTGAAAGAAATTGGAAGCATTCCTTTAATTAATGCAGAACGAGAAAAAGAATTGGCAGTCCGAATTGAACAGGGGGATGAAGTAGCGAGAAAAGCAATGACAGAAGCAAACCTTAGACTAGTTGTAAGCGTGGCAAAACGTTATGTTGGGGGAAGTGGAATGACATTGCTTGATTTAATACAAGAAGGAAATTTGGGATTATTAAAAGCAGTTGAAAAATTTGATCATCATAGAGGATTTAAGTTTAGTACCTATGCCATGTGGTGGATTCGTCAATCAGTAACACGGGCAATTGCAGATCAATCAAAAACAATCCGTATTCCTGTTCATATGAGAGTAATAATGAATAGGATGAGACGAGATTCTAGAGAATTTCTTGGACAATATGGTAGAGAACCTCTTCCTGAAGAAACAGCAGATCGAATGGATATGTCAGTGGAACGTGTTTATGAGATTATAAATTTTTTCGGTGATACCATATCACTTGAGATGCCTATAGGAGAAGAACAGGATAGTTCATTAGGTGATTTTATAGCGGACGCCAGCTCTCCAGAACAATTTGCTGAAACAGAATATGACTTACTGAAAGAACAGTTAGGAGAGGTTCTTGGTACCCTTTCAAGGAGAGAAGAACGTATCATTCGATTACGTTTTGGTTTTGAAGATGGACACATTAGAACACTTGAAGAGATTGGTAGGGAATTTAATGTAACAAGAGAACGTATTAGACAAATAGAAGTTAAATCAATTAGAAAACTAAGGCATAAAGAGTCTATTAAGAAGTTAAGATCTTATTTAGAATAGAATAATCTCATACCTTGACATACACTTCATAGCCATAATCTCATATACTATTTATGATAGAACAAGCAAGACATTCTATGTTGTAGATTGTCTTGTTAATGATAGTAGGGATAATATGTTTAGGCGTAACTTTAAAAAAGTTGAGAGGGTTTTATTTGTTATCTTATTTGCAAACTTAACGGTAGCATTATTGAAAATTCTAATCGCTACTATTATAAGTAGCAATAGCTTGATGGCTGATGGTTTTCACTCCTTATCAGATGGTTCGTCAAACATCGTTGGTTTAATTGGTATTCGCTTTGCTTCCAAACCAATCGATAA
Source organism: uncultured Lachnospiraceae bacterium (assembly GCA_964475115.1). Classification (GTDB taxonomy): domain Bacteria; phylum Bacillota; class Clostridia; order Lachnospirales; family Lachnospiraceae; genus CAYYVJ01. Next base: position 7,618 of record CAYYVJ010000002.1, on the reverse strand, counting down.
AGAGCATCCATATGGACACGAAAAGTTTGAGATACTTGCTGGATTATTTATATCAGCAATGTTGTTTTACATAGGATTAAAAGTAATTCTAAATACGATAGACAGGATTATTAATCCAATTACTCCAATCATATCAATAGAAAGTCTTATTATTTTAATAGTCACTCTATGCATAAATATTTTTGTCAGCAAATATGAGTATTCAAAAGGAAAAAAATTAAACAGTCAGATTTTAATTTGTGACTCAATGCATACAAAAAGTGATATTTATGTATCGATTGGAGTACTAGTCACCCTTGTTTGTATAAAACTAGGATTACCACCTTTCATTGATTCTATTGCATCATTTGCTGTTGCAGGATTTATTTTTCATGCTGCATATGAAATTTATATTTCAAATAGTGGTATTTTGTTAGATAAGATTGCTGTTGATACGAATGAAATAGAAACAATTGTTCTAAGTTTTAATCAAGTTAAGAATACTCATCAGATTCGAAGTAGGGGATGCGGAAATGCCTTATATATTGATATGCATATTATGACAGAACCCGAAATGAGCGTAGAGAAATCCCACGAGCTGATCCATGAGATAGAAGAAAAAATTAAAATTGAATTAAATAAAAATGCACATGTAATAGCCCATATTGAACCTTATAAATGATTCTTTTTATATAGTATGAAAAAAGAAAGTTGGGTAAAAATAGAATGTGAAAAGAGTTTTAGTGGAAATCATACTTCTGCCTATGATATAATTAAATCGGATGATAAGCAATGTATAAAAATACAAGCAAATATGATTTTTTAAACTTATAAGCCCTAGAATATATTGACATGTAATGAATTTTATGATAATATTTCTTGCAATGGGATGTAATGGAAAATAATGATTATGCTGAATTAAGGGCATAATATGTGGGAAGTTCTTTTCGTAAATTCTTATGAAAAGACTAAAAATGCAAGAAGAAGAAACAAAAGTTTCAAAAATTACATGTAAGTCGATATCCATAATGTGAGGATGGCTATGTGGATATGGGCTTATTCTTTGTTTCATGAAGCTATTAAGAGATACAACTAAGGAGGTTAACGAATGAATAAAAAAGTAGCAATAATTATGGGTAGTGATAGTGATCTTCCAATTGTAAAAAAAACTATGGATAGCTTGAAATCCTTTCAAATTCCTTTTGAAGTTCATGTAATGAGTGCACATAGGACACCTGAAGAAGCTTGTGAATTTTCCCAAAAAGCAAGAGATAATGGATTTGGGGTTATAATCGCAGTGGCAGGAATGGCTGCACACCTTGCAGGTGTATTAGCAGCATATACAACTCTTCCTGTAATAGGAATACCATGTAAGGGTGGAACGTTAGATGGCATCGATGCTCTATTATCTACAGTTCAAATGCCAAAAGGAGTTCCAGTTGCAACCGTAGCTATTAATGGCGGGGAAAATGCAGGAATTTTAGCTGCACAAATATTAGGAGTATATGACGAAAAAATTTCAACTATGCTCTTAGCGGCCAAAGAAAAAATGCAAAAAGAAGTAATTGAAAAAGATGAGAAACTCCAACTTGAAATCAGAAAAACAATGAATTAACAGGAGGAAACATGAGAGAAAATTTAAATAAATTAAATTTGCCAGATTATGTACTAGATATACTAGTAAATGCAAAAAGTGTTACAATTCCGAAAACAAGGGAAGAATTATTTACACTTTCATTGGGTAGCCCAGAGAATACTTTATTTGATGTTGAGTATGATGTAAAGGGCATGGGAAATGTATTAGAAGCAACGGTTACAAAATGTAAAAATGGTGTTGCCGTTAATTATATAGAAGATTACATGAGAAGACGTGATCCAGATTCCCTAGTAGTTGCAGATAAAAAGGACACGGACAAACCTCGTTTCAAGGATGTTTTTAAACATGATTTTGACTCTGTAAGAAAAGAGACTTTTGATTGGTTAAAAGAACAAGATCTTGTATTCTTTCCATTTAAATCTGGTGGACACGAGTATGGATATGACTCTATATTTTTAGCTCCATTAAATGCTAGCTTCTTTGCAGCCAGCTTAGCAGATTTACAAGCCTTTTTAAATATTGATGAAATTATTTATAATTTTAAACCTAGAGCAATCGTTTATTTAGCACCACCTTTTAGACATTCACATTTTGAAGGAAAGCAAGTTGTTGTTCATAATCGTTTAGATGATGTTCATGAGGTGTTTTCCTATAATCTTTATCCAGGTCCAAGTGCTAAAAAAGGTATCTATGGTGTTCTTCTTAACATTGGTGAAGAAGAAGGTTGGGTAACTGCACATGCATCCACCGTAAAAGTTATTACTCCTTATGATAATGAAATCGTAATCATGCATGAAGGCGCATCTGGTGGTGGAAAAAGTGAAATGATTGAAGATATCCATAGGGAAATGGATGGAAGAGCTGTTTTAGGAATAAACACTATAACAGGTGAAAAAAACTATGTAGTTTTAAGTGAAACTTGTGAACTTCTACCAATAACAGATGATATGGCAATGTGTCATCCAGATATGCAAAATGAAAGCCATAAATTAGTTGTAAAAGATGCTGAGAATGCATGGTTTTTAAGATTAGATAATATAACAAGCTATGGTTCTTCACCACAATATGAGAAGATTCTAACTCAACCTAATGAACCATTAGTATTTATGAATATACAAGGCGTTCCAAACGCAACATGTCTAGTTTGGGAGCATACACTTGATAAAAGTGGTGAACCATGTCCAAATCCTCGAGTAGTTTTACCAAGAAGATTAGTTGATAATGCTATTGATGAAGCAGTTGAAGTAGATGTAAGAAGTTTTGGCGTTCGTACTCCTCCATGTACAAAGGAAAACCCTTCCTATGGTATTATGGGTATCATGCATGTGTTACCTCCTGCATTGGCTTGGTTGTGGCGTTTGGTTGCTCCAAGAGGGTATAATAATCCAAGTATTATTGATACTAAGGAAATGACTAGTGAAGGTGTTGGTTCTTACTGGCCATTTGCAACAGGCAAAAAGATAACTCAAGCAAATCTATTACTTGAACAAATCATGAGATCTACAAGTACTAGATATCTTTTAATTCCAAATCAACACATTGGAGCATATGAAGTAAGCTTTATGCCACAATGGATTTCAAGAGAATATATTGCACGTCGTGGTAGTGCTAAGTTTAAACCAGAACATTTGGTGGCATCTCGTTGTCCAATATTGGGATTTGGTCTAGACTCCTTGAAAATTGATGGTCAATATATTAGAAGAGCTTTTTTAAGACCAGAAGCTCAGCAAGAAGTAGGCATTGAAGGATATGATGCTGGTGCAAAAATATTAACTGACTTCTTCAAGAAAGAACTTGAACAATACAATACAGAAGATTTAAATCCAATCGGAAGACAAATTATTAATGCATTTATGAATGGTGCAAGTGTTGACGATTATATGGATATTATTCCAATGAGATATTAAAACTTAAGATGGGTATGTCAATTTTATACTTGACATACCTGTTTTTTTACGATACTATGATTTTGATAACAATTATCATTATCAAATAAAACAATTGGAAAGAAAATAAAATATAGAATAGGAGATTAAAATATGTCATTAATAGGAAAAGAAGTAATACCATTTAAGGCACAAGCATTTAAGAACGGAGAATTTTTAGAAGTTTCAGAAAATGATTTTAAAGGAAAATGGAGTATTGTTTGTTTTTATCCAGCAGATTTCACATTTGTATGTCCTACTGAACTTGAAGATTTACAAGACAACTATGAAGAGTTCAAGAAACTAGGGGCTGAGGTATATTCTGTTTCTACAGATACACATTTTACTCATAAAGCATGGCATGATACGTCAGATGCAATTAAGAAAATCACTTATACAATGATCGGTGATCCTTCTCATACAATTTCACGTAATTTTGATGTACTAATTGAAGAAGATGGACTAGCAGATCGTGGTACCTTTATTATTGACCCAGATGGAATCATTCAATCTGTTGAAATTAATGCAGGTAGCATTGGACGTGATGCAAGTATTCTTGTAGATAAAATTAGGGCGGCACAATATGTAAGAAACAATCCTGGCGAAGTTTGCCCTGCAAAATGGAAAGAAGGATCAGAGACCTTAAAACCAAGTCTTGACCTTGTAGGTAAAATCTAAGGAGTGAAACTATGATGTTGGATGATGATATTAAATTACAATTAAATGAATATTTAAAACTTATGGAGAATGATATTGTACTAAAGATTAGTCATGGTTCAAATCAAGTATCAGATGACATGCTGAGTCTAGTTGAGGAACTAGCCAGCATGTCAGATAAAATCAAGGTGGAACAAGTAAATCTTCCAAGAACTCCTAGCTTTAGTATTAATCGAATTGGTGAAGAAACTGGAATAACTTTTGCAGGAATTCCTTTAGGTCATGAATTTACATCCTTGGTGCTAGCCCTTTTACAAGTGAGTGGTAGACCACCTAAAGTAGATGATAAATTAATAAAACAAGTAAAAGAATTACAGGGTGAATACAATTTCGAGACATTTATAAGTCTAAGTTGTCATAATTGTCCAGAGGTAGTGCAAGCTCTTAATATAATGAGTGTTTTAAACCCAAATATTACTCATACTATGGTAGATGGAGGAGCCTTTAAAGATGAAGTGGAAAGTCGTGGAATCATGGCTGTTCCTGCTGTATATTTAAATGGTGTACCATTTATTAGTGGAAGGACATCATTAGAGGAAATCTTAGTAAAGCTTGGAAGTAAAATGGATATCTCTGAGTTTGAAGATAAGGATCCATATGATGTTTTAATAGTAGGAGGTGGACCAGCAGGAGCTAGTGCAGCTATCTATGCAGCTAGAAAAGGAGTTCGGACTGGACTTGTAGTCGAACAATTTGGTGGACAAGTAAAAGAAACCCTTGGAATCGAAAATTTAATTGGTATAAAGCATATAGAAGGACCTAAACTTTCCGATAATCTTGAAGCTCATGTAAAAGATTATGATGTAGATATTATGACTCTACAACGTGCAAAATCATTAAGGAAAAAGGATTTAATTGAAGTTGAACTAGAAAATGGAGCGATTTTAAAAAGTAAAAGCGTTATCATCTCTACTGGTGCCCGTTGGAAGAATATAAATGTGCCTGGAGAATTTGAATACAAAAACAAAGGTGTTGCTTATTGCCCACATTGTGATGGCCCCTTATTCAAAGGAAAACAAGTGGCTGTAATAGGCGGTGGAAACTCCGGTGTAGAAGCTGCGATAGATTTAGCTGGTATCGTAAAACATGTAACTTTGCTTGAGTTCCTTCCAGAGTTAAAGGCGGATACTGTCCTTCAAAAACGTTTACATGCATTAGCTAATGTAACAGTGATTACAAATGCACAAACCAAAGAAATTACTGGAGACGAAAAGGTAAAGGGTATTATTTTTATGAATCGTGAAACGAATGAAGAACGTCATATCGATATCGCTGGTGTATTTATTCAAATAGGACTAGTTCCAAATACAGACTGGTTAAAAGATAGCATAGAACGTAACAAATATGGTGAGATAGAAGTAGATAACCATAATAGAACAAATGTAGAAGGTGTTTATGCAGCTGGTGATTGTACAACTAGCCCATATAAACAAATTGTTATTTCTATGGGTTCTGGTGCAACAGCGGGTCTAAGTGCTTATGATTATTTATTAAATCTAAACTAAATTATAAAATCAATGATTCTTAGTTGACATAATATACTTATGTTAATCAAAGGGTGAGGTTCATTTGAATTTCACCCTTTGATATTGACTAGAAATGGACAATGATCCATTTCAAAAGTATAATACTATGAAATACAATAAGAAGGAGAAAGATATGTTAGCAATCGGGTGTCATTTATCTATATCAAAAGGTTATGAAGCAATGGGACATGATGCATTAGAAATTGGTGCAAATACCTTTCAATTTTTTACCCGTAATCCTAGAGGAAGTAAAGCAAAAGACATAAATCCTATAGATGTAGAAAAATTAATTAAAATGTTAGTTTATTAAATGAAATCTTAAAACCAGAACATACAACGCAGATATTGTTAGAAACAATGTCTGGAAAAGGTAGTGAAATCGGCGCAAATTTTGAGGAATTGAAGAAAATTCTAGATGGTGTTTTAGAGGAGTTTGATGCGGTAATAGGTCTAGATACCTTTGAAATAATTATCAACCATCCAAAGTTAAAGCATTTACCATTTTATCTAGAAACACCTAATGAATTAGATGGATATGCTAAGGAGATTTCATTATTAAGAGGATTAAGAAAATAAAATATATCATATGTTATAATACCAAGAAAGTCTGATTAAAAAGGCTTCCTTGGTATTTTTTATATTATTTTAATTCCTTGTAACCAGTTGGCTATGATGGTAATTAACATTGACATTTGAAATATTAAATTATATTCTATAATTAATTGAAATAATTTAAGCATGAGGTAATGGTATGGCAATGTGGAATCCATGGCGTGGGTGTCATAAACATAGTGAAGGCTGTAAGTTCTGCTATATTCATAAAGGGGATAGCAAACGAGGGATTGATACTAATCTAGTAGTCAAAAGCGACAATTTTAATGCACCTATTATAAAAAATAAAAATGGGGAATATAAAATAAAATCAGGACAAACAGTATACTTATGTTTTTCAACTGATTTCTTAATTGAAGATGCCGATAATTGGAGAGAAGATTGTTGGGAAATAATTAAGGAAAGAGCTGATTTGAATTTTATATTCTTAACAAAACGTATTGAAAGATTTATGGATTGCATTCCTAATGAATGGAATGATGGATATGATAATGTCACAGTAGGTTGTACTATTGAAAATCAAGAAATGGCTGATGTCAGACTTTCTATATTTGATAAGTTACCGATTAAACATAAAAATATAATCTGCCAACCATTGATTGGAAAAATGGATATATCGGCTCACCTTAATCATGTTGAATTGGTAGTTGTAGGTGGCGAATCTGATTATAACGCAAGAGCGCTTGATTACGATTGGGTGTTATCAATTAGAGAACAAAGCATTAAGAACGATGTATCTTTTGAATTTAGACAATGTGGGACTCATTTTTTTAAAGATGGTACAATGTATAAACTAAATACAAGAGATTTATGTAGTCAAGCGAAGAAAGCAGGAATCAATTATTATTTTGGCTCCTAACCTTAATGAGGCTTCTTGCAACCATAATATTTTAGAGAAAAGGAGTTATTATGAAATTATCTGAGAAAATACAATATTTGCGAAAAGAGAATGGGTTTACACAAGAAAAACTTGCTGAATTATGTAATGTAAGTAGACAAGCAATAACTAAGTGGGAATAAGATATTGCCATCCCTGAAACGGAAAAATCATATTTTTAAGCCGATTATTTAAGGTTTCCATTGATGAATTATTGAAAGATGAGAAAGCATAAGGAATGCTGGGAGAAAACAGCGAGATGACTAAGCTGGAATTTCTTGAACAGTTTTACAAGCAGGGAGAATTCAATCATGATAAGAAGCAACCCTTATAGATAAGACTGAATAGGTTATACTAAATAGGCAGGTTTTCTCCGAACATGATA
>CAYYVJ010000001.1:8327-74796 GCA_964475115.1 uncultured Lachnospiraceae bacterium | reverse complement strand
AAGAATTTAAAGTAACCTTCTATCACTTCCTGATTACCTTCTAATATCTTTTTACTAATGGCCATAGCTGCTGAGAAACCTGTAGAATATTGATATACATAAAAAGCATTATAAAAGTGAGGTATTCTCGCCCATTCCAATGCAATTTCTGAATCTACTACAATATCATCTCCATAGTATTTTACGTTTAAATCATAGTACAATTTTGATAATACTTCAGCACTTAATGTTTCACCTTTTTCTACTAATGCGTGCGTTTCCTTTTCAAATTCAGCAAACATAGTCTGTCTAAATACAGTTCCTCTAAATTGCTCCATAAAATAATTGATTAGATATGCTTTTTCTTTTTTATCTGTCGCCTTATTTAACAAATAATGTATCAATAATGATTCATTACATGTTGATGCCACCTCTGCCACAAATATTTTATAACCTGCATTAATAAAAGTTTGATTGGCATCTGAATAATAGGAGTGAAGTGCATGACCCATTTCATGAGCAAGGGTAAATACATTCTTTAAGTTATTTGTATAGTTCAACAATACATAAGGATGGATTCCGTATGCTCCCCAAGAATAGGCTCCTGCTCTTTTCCCTTGATTTTCATAAATGTCTATCCATCTGTTGGAAAAACCTTCTTCTAACCTTTTTGCGTAGTCTTCACCTAATGGTCTCAATCCTTCTTTTACCATTTTCTTTGCTTCTTCAAAAGGAATATCTGAATCCATATCATTAACTAAGGGTGTATATAAATCGTACATGTGAAGTTCATCTACAGCAAGTGCTTTCTTTCTCAAGCTTACATATTTATGCATTAATGGAAGGTTTTCATGTACTGCTTCTATAAGATTGTCATATACAGATACAGGAATATTACTACCGTGTAATGCAGCTTCTCTTGCCGAGTTGTGTTTTTTTGTCTTCGCGTAGAATACATTTACCTTTACATTCGCATTATACATTGCCGCTAATGTATTTTCAAACTTTTTATATTCATGATAAAATCCTTCAAATGCATCTTTACGAACTCTTCTATCCTTATTTTGTAATAAGTCAATAAATCTACCATGTGTTATTTCAATGGATTCTCCGTCTTCATTTACAATGGAAGGAAATTTAATATCAGCATTATTAAACATTGAAAAAATATCACTTGCTCCTTCACTAATTTCTCCTACTTTTGAGAGCAACGCTTCCATTTCAGCTGATAACGTATGGTTTTTTTGTCTTATTAAATTATCAAGAACTTGGCTATATTCCTTAATCCCATTTTCTGATTCTTTATATTTCTTTAATGTATCATCTGGTATTTCTAAAATTTCCGGAATCAAAAAAGCTGATACCTCATCTATTTTTACCGTTAAACTCTGTGCTTTACCAGAAAGATTTTGATAATTTGTATTTTTTGTGTCTTGATGAAGTTTTTGATTCGCGTAGACATATAACTTCTCTCCTAATTGACCAATCTGACTGGAATAGTTTAGTCCGGCTAAAAGGCTGTCTGCAGATTCACCAAGCTTCCCTTTGAATTCTAAAAATCCATCAAGCATAGCTTCTGCTTTTTTATAATCCTCATTCCACATTTCATCATTTAAATAAATATCTTCCATATTCCATGTATCTACTTTAGCAATGTCACTCCTCAAGGGTAATTGTTTTGTCTTCATTCTTTTTTAGTCTCCTTCCTTGTAAAAATTCAAGTTTTGTTTCAGATATAATAATTGCAACAAATATAAGAATACAGCCATATGCCATTCTTACACTCAACACTTCTCCTAACATTAGTACAGAGAATAAAACTCCAAATACAGATTCCATTGACAATAATAAAGCAGCTGTAGATGGTTCTGTATATTTTTGTCCTATATTTTGTAAAAGAAATCCTACCATGGTACTTGCTATACCCAGATATAGTAAACTCATTACCAGTTCCGACATTGCTTGACCACCCTGAATAGATGGAAGCGCTCCGTCCACAAGAGGGGCACAAATCCAAGAGAGTATACCAGATACACCAATCTGCAAAACAGTTAATATAATAGGATCGCTTTTCACTGTAAAACGATCTATATAAATCAAATGTAGTGCAAAGAATACCCCGCACATTAGTGTTAATAAATCTCCTGGATTAATAGACATGTCACCCTGTAGAGATAAAAATCCTATACCTACAATTGCTAAAAATGCGGCAAATATACCATAAGAATCTGGTTTCTTCCTGCTAATCATCCAATTTAAAAATGGAACCATAACTACATAAGACGTTGTTAAAAATGCATTTTTACTAGCCGTTGTATATTTTAAACCGTAGGTTTGAAATATATAGCTTATAAACATTAATACTCCAAGGACGATTCCAGCAATCAAATCTCCTTTTGTTATTTTCTTTAATCTCTTAAAAAACACAAGGGATAGACCAATTAAGGCAATGGTAAAACGAATTGCCATTACGTACAGCGGAGGAATCATATCCAAAGAAGACATTACCGCAACATAGGCACCTCCCCAGATTATAGAAGCTAAAAGTAACCCAAAAGAAGCTAGATACTTAATCTTGTTCTTGTTTATAGTTTTATACATTTTATACACTCGTCTTTCCTTTTTTTCTTCCTATGTATCCAAGTAAAATGTCTAGGATTTAGAAAATGAACCGGTATACCGATTCATTCTAATTTTTATTGTAAAAAGTCTTTGATTTTCTTACTTCTAACTGGATTTCTTAGTTTCCTGAGTGCCTTAGCCTCTATTTGTCGAATACGTTCTCTTGTAACATTGAACACCTTTCCGACTTCTTCTAAGGTTCTTGGATGTCCATCGATTAGACCAAATCTTAAAACAATTACTTGCTTTTCTCTTTCTTTTAAATCTTCCAGCAAAGTATCTATATGTTCTCTCAGCATAACTGACTCAATATTACCTTCAGGAGTTACAATATTATTATCTGCCACAAAATCTCCTAAACTTGAATCATCCTCTTCACCAATAGGTGTCTCTAAGGAAGCTGGCTCTCTTGCTATCTGCATAATCTCAATTACTTTTTCTTCTGTCATATCAAGTGCTTCCGCTAATTCTAGGGTTGATGGTTCATATCCTAACTCTAGGGTAAGCTTTCTCTGCATTTTTGACATTTTATTTATTGTTTCTACCATATGAACAGGGACACGTATCGTTCTAGCTTGATCTGCCAATGCTCTTGTAACAGACTGTCTAATCCACCAAGTAGCATATGTACTTAATTTAAAACCTTTTTCGTAATCAAACTTTTCTACGCCTTTAATTAATCCCAAGTTTCCTTCTTGTACTAAATCTAAAAAGCTCATTCCACGTCCAGTATATCTTTTTGCAATACTTACTACCAATCTTAAGTTTGCTTCTACTAATCTTTCTTTCGCATGTAAATCTCCAGCGGCCTTTCTTTTAGAAAGTTCTAGTTCTTCTTCTGCAGTTAATAAAGATACCGTACCTATTTCTTTTAAATACATTCTAACAGGATCTTCTGTTCCAATGCCATCTAATAACTCTATGGCATCCATATCGATTCCATCATCTTCATCTTCATCTTCGTCATCTTTTTCTGAGACAAGATCTTCACCTAAAAACAACTCATTATCTACAACTCTTAAAACATCTATCTTATGCTCTTCTAAATATTGGTAGATACTCTCAAGCTGTTCCACAGATAACGTAACTTCTTTAAAAAAGGTATTAATTTCTTCAATCTCTAATACTCCTTTTTTATTATGTCCCAACTCTACCAACTTATTTAACTTCTCTAGAAAATTATCTTGCTCATTTCTCACGTAAAAACTATCCTTTCCATTTATATTTCTCCTTTTACTTACACACTTTTAACACAAGTTTACATTATACACATAATCACGAACCTCGGCAAGTCAAATATTATGCACAGATTATTTTTAGAGCTTGTTTACAATTTTCTATGGTTATAGTGTTTGGAGTTCCACCATATTCACCATCTAATACCCATGCAATCTCTTCAGGAGAAGAAATTTTTAGTTTAGAAGTTTTAAATACGTGAACACTATCAGATTTTGCTTCTACCATAATTAATGCTGCCAATATCTCTTGCATATCTATGGCATTTTTAGGTTTTTGAATCAGAGTTACTTCGAATAAACCATCATCCAAATAAACTGGCTGACCTATTATACCTTTAAATCCTCCTACCGAACTAGAATTGGTTATCATACCAAATATAAAATCACCTTCAACCACATGCTTTTTACACTGTGAATCACTCGGTGATTCACAGGAAAATATCATATGAGAAGCTTTGATTGAACTAAATCGTTTCATTGCCTCTAAAATATAAGCCTGATGGCCCAAAACATTTTTCATTTGTTGAGATGTAGCATAGGATACTATGGTAAATGCACCAAATGCAGCAACATAGTTAAAATATCGGTCATTAAACAAACCTACATCGCATAGGAAAGGTGTTCCTTTCATAGCAATTTCTGCAGCTTTCTTCATATTTTTAGGCAGATGAAGACTACTAGCAAAGTCATTCGTAGAACCAGCAGGTATATATCCTACTGGAATAGGAATCTTTATTTCCATAATCCCTGACACTACTTCATTTAATGTACCGTCACCACCACTACATACAATCAAGTCATACTGATAGCCTTCTGCTAAAACTTTGTTTTTAGCATCTAACATAACTTGAGTTATATATACTGTCACATCATAGTCATTCTTTACAAACATATCTATAATATGCAACAAATGATTCTTGATTTGTCCTTTTCCAGACTTGGGATTTATAATAAATAAAAGTTTTTTCACCATATCCTCCTTGTAAACCAACAAACGGCCTACAGTCCATGTTTCATTTTATAGCATAGGTTCATTGAAGTCAATGGCAGTTTCTAGTCCATTAATTTGAGCAATCACATCTTTTAACTTCTCACATATATGTTTTAAGTCTTCATTTTGAGCATTTTTATTAACTTCTTCTAATTCTTTAAGAGCTTCTTCTACATTATTATTTACTGATGATAGTACCTTATCTAAATAATCCATAATCTACCTCTCCTTTTTTGACGATTTTTCTCTATTCTTCATATCCATTTGGGTTATTACTTTGCCATCTCCAAGAATCTTCACACATCTCCTCAATTCCTAAATTAGCAACCCAGTTCAATTCCTTTTTTGCCAAGCTTGCATCAGCATAACATTTGGCTATGTCACCAACTCGACGTGCTTGAAATTCGTGATCTATTTTTATACCAGAAGCTTTCTCGAATGCTCCGATTACCTCTAGGACACTATAACCGATTCCCGTACCTAGATTATAAACAAGAACGCCTTTATTTTCTTTTAATTTTTCAATCGCTTTCACATGACCTAATGCCAAGTCTACTACATGTATATAATCCCTAATACAAGTGCCATCTGGGGTATTGTAGTCATTTCCAAAAATTCCCAATTTTTCCAATTTGCCCACTGCAACTTGTGTTATGTAAGGTAGTAAATTATTGGGGATTCCTTTTGGATTTTCTCCAATTCTACCACTCTTATGAGCTCCAATAGGATTAAAATAACGCAATAATATTACATTCCACTCAGAGTCTGATACATGTAAATCTTGTAAAATTTCTTCCAGCATAAGTTTTGTTCTACCATAAGGATTAGTAGCAGATAGTGGGAAATTTTCCACAATAGGAACCGCATGGGGGTCTCCGTATACAGTAGCTGATGAACTGAATACAACATTTTTACAGTCATATTTTTTCATAGCCTCACATAAATTTAAAGTTCCTACTATATTGTTATCGTAATATTCCAAAGGCTTTCTTACTGATTCCCCTACAGCTTTTAGTCCAGCAAAATGAATGACTGCCTCCACCTTTTCTTTCTCAAATATTTCAAACAATAAATCTTTGTCTCTTAAATCTACTTTATAAAAAGTTAGCTTCTTACCAGTGATTTCTTCTATTCTTTCTAAAGACTTTTCGCTAGAATTAGATAAATTATCAACTACAACCACTTCGTATCCTTCATTTAATAGTTCTACGCAAGTATGACTTCCAATATAACCTGCTCCACCCGTTACTAATATTGCCATTTTCATGTCCTCCTATTATGGTTTTTCAATTATGTTAGAATAGATTTTCTGGATATAATCCCATTTCTTTTAAATTTTTAATTGCTTTCACTACTTGTTCTTTATCTTCTTTATAGGTAACTCCGTACCACCTATCTGCTGATTCAAGAACTTTTACCTCTGCCTTGTTCTCTTTAATAAGTTCATCTACAACAGAGGGAATATAAAACTCACTCTTTAAGGGATTCATATCTAGATTTTCCTTTAAAAATTCAGAAAACTTCATATCCAATTCAGTTAGGATACTATTGGTAAATCCCCAGAAATTCATAGATACCTTTGTACCTTTTTCAATGTCAAGAAAATTTATACCATCTTCTGTATAGGCAGCTTTATCGTTTCTCTTTTCAATGTGTGTTCGTTCATTTATCGTCACTAAATTATTATCCTTATCGACTTCACAAACTCCTCTAGATACAAATCCATTTTCTGTTAATGTATTTTCTACATCATATCCTACCATGGCATATTTATATTGATCAGAATCTTGATGAGTAGATAAATAATCATACATTACTCTAAATGCACTTTTTCCATAGTAATCATCTGCATTAATGACTGCAAATGGCCCACTGATTGCCTTAATACAACTTAAGATTGCGTGTCCAGTCCCCCAAGGCTTCACTCTACCTTCTGGTACCTTATATCCTTTTGGTATATTGAAAATATCTTGATAGACATATTCTATTTCTACATGTTTTTCTACCCTATAGCCTATAGCTGAATGAAAAACTTCCCTGTTTTCCTCTTTAATTACAAATATAACTTTTCTAAATCCTGCCGCTATCGCATCATAAATAGAAAAATCTATTATAATGTGTCCTTGTTCATCAATAGGATCAATTTGTTTTTGCCCTCCATAGCGACTGCCCATTCCTGCCGCCATAATTACTAAAATTGGTTTCTTCATACTTATCTCCTTTTTACCACATTAACTCTATTTATATAGATTCCAAATGCTGTAGGAATGGGATATTCCTCTACTAATTTATTCTTCTCTACAAAAAGAAAAGGTGATTCTGCTTCTTTTAGCTGACATTCTATCTGGTAACCTTTCATATGCCACTCTACGTGGGAAAATATGTGTACAGCCCGTTTAAGTAACTTCAAATTCAGTATTTCAAATCCCCATTCTTCCATTTGCAAAATGATTTCATTTTTTGATAAATGCCCATCTAAATTGGGTAATTCATACATACCAGCCAATAGACCTTTTTCAGAACGTTTTCGTATTCCTACTTTATCTTCTGCTTTAATTAACAAGATCGTTTTATCTTCAATCCGTCTTGATTTTTTTGGTGCTTTCACGGGTAATTCCATTACCATTCCTTCTATACGTGCTAGACAGTAAGACTTCAGTGGACAGCTTTCGCATTTTGGCATTCCATTTGGTATGCAAATCAACGCTCCTATTTCAATTAAGGCTTGATTAAATGCTCCCGGCCTATCTATGGGTATATAATTCAAAAGCATAGTTTCCATCTTTTTCTTCACAGAAACTTTCGATATATCTTCTTTCATTAAAAGAACTCTTGATAAAACCCTAAGAACATTTCCGTCTACAGCCGGTGCCTTTCTATTATATGCGATCGAAGCAATCGCTCCAGCAGTGTAGGAACCAATCCCAGGGAGCTTCTGTAGTTCTTCAAAGGACTGTGGTAATTCCCCTCCATACTCATCCATAACCATCATAGCCGCCTTTTTTAGATTACGAGCACGACTATAATATCCTAATCCTTCCCATAATTTTAAAAGTTCTTCTTCCTCGACCATTGCCAAATCTTCAATCCCTGGTAAGCGTTCTATAAATCTTTTAAAATATGGTTTGACTGCTTCTACTCGAGTCTGTTGCAGCATAATTTCAGATATCCACACTTCATATGGCATAGGATTCTCCCGCCAAGGGAGAATCCTTCTATGTTTATCATACCACTCTAGAATCAGCGCTACTATTTCTACTATTCTATCTTCCATATCTTTACTATAAGATTGCTCTTGTATAATGTTTAAGCCAATCTTTTTCCGCTTCATCTAAATAAGGAGAAATTTTCTCATATACTAAAGCATGATAATCGTTCAATTGCTTTACATCTGATTGATCTAGGTACTTTGTGTCAATTCCATCTAGATCAATAGGAGCAAAGGTTATGGTTTCAAAATTCATAAACTGTCCATATTCATTTACTTCATCTTTTCTACATACTAATTCATTTTCAATTCGAATTCCATGACTTCCTTCAACATAAACACCTGGTTCATTTGTAGTTACCATACCTTCTTCAAAGATAGCACTATCATTTCTCTCTGGAACATGTTTCCAACGGAAACCATTAGGTGCTTCGTGAACATTTAGCAAATAACCAACTCCATGTCCTGTACCACTTCGATAATCTATTCCTGCATTCCAAAGTGGACCTCTTGCTAAAATATCTAGATTTATTCCATTACAACCATATAAAAACTTAGCATTTGATAAATTAAGCATAGATTTTGTTACAAGTGTATAATGTTTTTTCCATTCATCACTTATTGGTCCAAGTACAAAAGTTCTTGTTATATCTGTCGTTCCTTCAAAATATTGTCCACCTGAATCCACTAGCAAAAGACCTTCTGCCTTTAATTCTGAATCTGTTTCTTCTGTTGCAGAATAATGCATCATAGCGCCATGTTCCCCATAGGCAGAAATTGTATCAAAACTCAATTCAATATATCCCTCCCCAGCTTTTCTAAGGTCCTCAAGATAGTCAGATGCGCTTATTTCAGTTATCTTCATTTTATTTACATTGGTTTTTAACCAATACATAAACTTAGTAACCGCTATTCCATCTTTTATATGAGAATTTCTCAAATTAGCAAGCTCTACATTATTTTTTATAGCTTTTAAAAGCGTAGTTGGATTAGCCTTATCAATAATCTCTATATTAGCATCTAAGCTCTTATAGATAGCATAGTTTACCTTTTTCTTATCTAATAATACGACTTCTTGTGAATCTAGCTTTTTTGTATACTGATACACGCTATTATATTCTTTTAAAATAATATTGTCTTTTGAAAATGCCTCTACTATTGAAGAACCTAAAACCTTTTGATTTAAAAACAAAATGCATTCATCCATTTTAATTACGGCATAAGATAAAACCACAGGATTATAAGCTATATCATTTCCTCTTAAATTAAACAACCATGCAATATCATCAAGGGTTGTTAAAATAAGAGTTGTTGCACCTTCCACTTTCATGGCTTCTCTTACTTCAAGAAGTTTATCTGTTGTGGATTTTCCACTGTACTTCACATCTAGCAAGAATGCTGGTTCACTAGAAAGTGCCGGGCGATCTTCCCATACTAAATCAATTAAGTCCTCATTACTATCGATTGTGGCTTCCTTTTTTTTCAATTTTTTTTCTAATCTAGAACCCATTAAAGTATTGATTACTCTTCCATCAAATCCAACTTTTCCAGCACTTGGTGTTCTATCTATAATAAATTCTTCTACGGTTGGAACTCCTTGAATTCCCATTCGATATAATTCTATTCCAGAACCTTGTAATTGTTGTTCTGCCTGAATAAAGTATCTACCATCAGCCCATAAACCAGCTTCATCTTTTGTTACAACCAAGGTTCCTGCTGATCCGGTAAAACCTGACATATATGTTCTTCCTTTAAAAAAATCTCCTACATATTCTGATTCGTGAAAGTCTGAAGTTGGGATCAAGTAAACATCTAGGCTTTTTTCTGCCATTAATTTTCTCAATCTATTTATTCGCTCTTTTATCAATGTTGTTGCCTCCATATTTTTATTTCTTTCTATATTTCTTTGTATATTTTTTTGATTAATACAGATACTATATTCGAGGTGATACTAATGGATTACTCTTATATAAATGGTGGGCCTTTAGAAAATTTTCCACTAATTCCATTTTGGGCCTTTGCAGATGACTCTATGGAATCTTATATTTCATCCCTAGATTCAAATGACCGTAACGCTGTAATGGAACGGTTTCCTGAATTCAAAAACAGAGAAGAAATCGAAAGTTTCGTCAGTCAATTGCATGAATAAAAAAATAGAAACACGCCTTGCGTAGAAAAAACACGCTTTGCGTGTTTCTTTCTATTCAGGGTAAATTAATCTTTCCTTAACAGGATTAGAAACAGCTTCTTCCATATATTTTTTTGCATAATATTTAGCCATAGGCAAGTTATTATCTAAATAGTTCCCACAGTCCCTAGCTGAATATCCAGGAATCTCTCCTTCAAAGGAAATAATAAAGTCTAGCATTTCTTTTATTAATTTTACAATATCTTCTGAAATCAAATCACCGATTAAGATTAAATATAATCCCGTACGACAACCCATAGGGCCAAAATAAATAACCTTATTGCCCCACTCTTTATGATTCCTTAGGAAAGTTGCACCTAAATGCTCTATTGTATGAATAGCACCAGTATCCATAACCGGTTCCATATTTGGTCTTGTAATCCTTAAATCAAATGTGGTTAGTACATTGTTTTCTAAATAATCTTTTCTTGATACATATATACCTGTCAATAAATCGATATGATTCACTGTAAAACTTGCTATTTTGTTCATAAAAAAATCATCTCCTATCACAGTATGTTTATACTAATCATACTATAATAGGAGACAAAATGCACGGATATTTTTATTCCTGTCCCAAAATTTTATAAAGTAATTTATACAGTGTTATTGACTCTTCTGGGGATAAAGGTATACACTGTCCTACCTTCTCCGGAATAGATTCTGCTCTCTCCCTTAATGCTTGTCCTTTTTCTGTAATAGAAACATTTAAAACTCTTTCATCATTCTCTGATCTTGTCCTATTAATATAGCCTTTTCCTTCTAACTTCTTAAGAACAGGAGTTAATGTTCCAGAATCCAGAAAAAGATACTCACCTAAATGCTTTACATTTATTTCTTTCTGTTCCCACATTACCAACATAGTGATATATTGGGTATAAGTAAGATCTATTTCATCTAAAAGTGGTTTATATTTTTTTACAACTTCTTTTGCACTAGCGTATAATGGAAAACATAGCTGGTTTTTTAGTTTTAGTATCTCTTCATTCATAAAATATCACACACCTTCTAAATTTTACAATAATTCTACTATTTTACTCTCAATATCTTTTGGACTTGTAGTAGGAGCAAATCTTTCTATTACCTTTCCATTTCTATCGACTAGAAACTTCGTGAAATTCCATTTTATTTTATTCCCCATTAATCCCTTTTTCTCCGACTTTAAATAGGTAAAAAAAGGATCTTCATGTTCTCCATTTACTTCTATTTTAGCGAATTGTGGAAATGTAACTCCATAATTTAGTTCACAAAAACTTACAATTTCTTCTTCCGTCCCTGGTGCTTGATTATTAAATTGGTTACATGGAAAGTCAAGAATTTCCAAACCACTTTTTGAATATTTTTCGTATAACTCTTGTAATTCTTTATATTGTGGTGTGAAACCACATCCTGTTGCAGTGTTTACAACTAGTAATACCTTACCTCTATATTGTTCTAGAGATACTAAATTATTTTTGGTATCTTTAACTTGATAATCATAAATTGACATACGTTTTCTCCTTTTAGTAAATTAAATTGCTTTCTATTATATTGTACACAACTTATTTTTATTTGTCAATTTAATTTTCTAAACTCAACTCTTTCGTATTTGGTAATGCAAAAGAGATGGTTTGAATTTTTTTGCCAAACCACCTCTTTATAGATCTAACGAATCTATTGTTTATTAAGATTTTGTAAATGCTGGGTTAAATGCATAAAAGTTCTTTGAATCCAAATGATCCTGTACGATTCTAAGTCCTTCACCAAATCGTTGGAAATGGACTATTTCGCGCTCTCGAAGGAAACGAATAGGATCTGCAACATCAGGATCTTTTACTAATCGAAGAATATTGTCATACGTTGTTCTAGCTTTTTGTTCTGCTGCCATATCTTCTACTAAGTCAGTAATAGGATCACCTTTTGATTGGAATTCTGTTGCTGTAAAAGGTACCCCTCCTGCAGATTGAGGCCAGATTCCTAGTGTATGATCTACATAATATTTATCAAATCCTGAATTTTTAATCTCTTCAGGAGTTAGGTTTCTTGTCAATTGATGAACAATTGTACTTACCATTTCCATGTGTGCTAATTCCTCTGTGCCTATATCTGTCAATAATCCTGCAACTTCTCTATATGGCATAACATATCTTTGAGATAGATATCGCATAGATGCAGCTAATTCCCCATCAGGACCGCCAAATTGACTCATAATTACCATTGCCATCTTGGGATTAGGATTCTTGATATTAACCGGATATTGAAGTCTTTTTTCATAATTCCACATAAACTAACAACCCTCCACTTCCCATGGCCAAGGGGTAGTTACCCAAGTCCATTTATTTTTTACATCTACTTGCTCTTCTGTTAAAGGAGCAAATCTTCTTGCATATTCTGCTGCAAGCCTATTACGAATGTCTCTATATTTTTCATAGTGTCTTAGGGCATCTTCATCACAAGGATGAGTGTCAAGGTAAAGTATAGTATCATCTAAAACAAAGCTGGCTTCAGTAACTGCTCTTAGTAATTGGCGTTGTTCATTGCTCATCATCTTAACCACAACTCCTTCCGGTATATGGCAAGTTTAGTTCTGGGAAAATAGTCCCTATCTCTAAAGCTTTGCACGGATCGTATGTTTGATCCCAATTTTGCCAAGGTACATATGCCATTGCAAGCGGCATTCTATCTACACCATTATAAGGACAAGATTTCTCGGGTTCAGCACAAGGCCTTTGGTTTTGATGGTATTGATTTCTATTTCTACGATACATTTGTTGCCTATAATTATTATCCAACAAAAGTGCCTCCTCATTTTGATAAGTTCACTATCATAATATGAGAAGACACTATTTTTGTGCTATTATTTAATTAATAAACCGCTATTTCTACAAAAAGATAATTTATCTTTTTTGATTAATTGGGCCGATTCCTTCTTCTCTTACATTATGGGTCTGATTTTGATTTTCCACTTTTCCTTTTGCTACCATACTCTTAGCTCTAAATGTATAGATGTCATTATAAGATTCTAGTTCTTCATCGGATGCGGGAGCACTTGGAATTAATCCAGTTAGGTCAGTTGTCGAACAAGAATTTAGAACATCGAAATCATCATTTATTCTATATTTTTTATCAGAATCATCAGATTTGCTACTCATCTTAGATCTCCTTTCATATTAATTTTTTCTATAGTTTTAGTATGTCATAAAAGATGAAGATTATGCTCAATACATCAATAATTTAATTTTCCAACTCATATAATATATAAAATAGAATAGGCCCAACCTATAAGGTTGAGCCCAACAATATTTATCTTCCGCAGTATGCTAGTAATTGATTAATTAAATCGTTTAAATTTGAAAAATTACATGAATTTAATTTTAAAATCATTTTAATTTCCTCCTTTGGAATTTGACTTCTTCTTAGGAACAAATTAATTGTAACATATCTGTAACAACTATGTAATATATAAGTAATGGTATTTCATGAATAATATGGAAAAGGAGTGATTCGTAAATGGATTTAACGTTTCTACAGAGTTATACAGTGATTGTAATAGTTGGTTTATGCCTTATTACAGGGTACATATGTAAAAAGTGGATTAAGGATATGGAGAACAAATGGATACCTACCTTGGTCACAATTTTAGGAATATCCATTAATATGTGGATTAACAAGGCTATCAATCCGGAAATCATCTTATCAGGTGCTTTTTCAGGGCTATCTAGCACTGGATTACATCAGCTTTTCAAACAGCTACTTGAGAAAAACAAGGAATCGATTCGTTAAGACCAAAGAGAATAGTAATCCGTCTCATCGACAGATTACTATTCTCTTTAAAGTTTTACTTCAATCTCTTTATTGATTTCTAAGTAATTTACCCCTACCTTGCAATCCAGAGCCAAAACCTTAACACCTAACTTGTGTACCTCTCTTAATGTATCTCCAAAAGCTTTATGTGTTCTATCATTTGGCTCAAAATAATCAATATGATCCATTTGTATCACAAAAATAATACACGCTTTATATCCGTCTTCTAAGCAGTGAGCAAGTTCTCTCATATGCTTGATTCCTCTTTCTGTTGGTGCATCTGGGAATCTAACTACCCCATCCTCTTCAAGAGTAACACCTTTTACTTCGATAAAATACTTGCTGTCTCCAGTTTCTGCATAAAAATCAAGCCTAGATTCTCCATACTTAACTTCTGACTTTACATAGGTTACTTCCGGAATACTTTGTAACCATTCACCTACCACCTTATTAGGAGCTTGGGAGTCCATATTGATGAGGCGAGCTCCCTTTTCTACTCCTATTAGAGAAAATCTTGTTTTTCTATTTGAATTATTGCTTTCTTCTACATAAACAGTTGCGTCTGGAACTAATAGTTCCCTACACCGCCCTGTGTTCTTTACATGACAGACTTCTATTTTACCGTCTATTTCAATATGAGCAATAAAACGATTGGGTCTTTCTTTAAAAATACCCTTTTTTATATTCTTATATTTCATTTATAATACACTAAATTCCTCTACAATTTTCTTTAAATCGTCTCTTATCAAAATGGACTGAGGGCATTCTTCCTCACATGCTCCACATTCCTGACACATATCAGCTCGAGCACTTTCCTTCATATCTACAAAAAAATTACGCTTCGCTGCTTCTTTATTTCCATACATAGCTAGTTGATTCCAAATCGCAAAATTATGTGGAATATCCACAGCAAATGGACAAGGCATGCAGTAACCACAAGCAGTGCATCCATTTTTCATTCTACTTTTTATAGTTTTTGCTACTTCATTTACTACATTTTCTTCATAAACATCTAACGATTTATACTGGTCAAAGGTTTCTAAGTTGTCCGTTAATTGTTCATATGTTGACATTCCACTCAAAATCACCTTTACATTTGAATGTGAAGCAACCCAGCGAAGTGCCCATGAAGCCACTGAAGCATCAGGGTTCACTTCTTTAAACATATTCTCAATATCTTCTGGAAGAATTGCCAGTGAACCACCTTTTATAGGTTCCATAATTACTAGTGGTACTCCAAGTTTTTCGGCTAAATCATAACCTTTCTTTCCTGCTTGAATCTCTGTATCCATATAATTATATTGTATTTGACAAAAATCCCATTTACGATAAGTTATCATTTCTTCAAAGACTTCATATTCATCATGAAATGAAAATCCTAAAAACTTGATTTTTCCTTCTTTTTGAAGTTGTTCAAAGTAAGGTATCAATTTTAAATCTAGAACTTTATTCCATCTGTCTTTATCCATTGCATGAAATAAATAAAAATCTACATACTCCACTTGTAAGCGCTCTAATTGTTCCTGAAATACATTTTTTGCTTCCTCTAGGGAATTGATTTTCCATATAGGTAGTTTTGTAGCCAAATAGAAACTATCTCTTTTATATTTTTTCAATACTTTCCCTACAAAAGGTTCACTTTTTCCATCATGATATGGATAAGCTGTATCAATATATGTAATTCCTGCTGAAATTGCTTTATCTATCATCTTTTCAGCTTCCAACTCATCAATACTATCATCTTCCAGCTTAGGAAAACGCATACATCCAAAGCCCAATAACGATGGAGATATTCCTAAATTACTCATTTTTCTATATTCCATTTCAACGCCTCCTGTTACCCTTATACTAATTTGTGTATAAACAGTCCACTTCGAAGTTTTGGTTCAAACCATGTTGATTTTGGTGGCATCAACATATCAGCATCAGACACAGAAAATAGCTCGTCAATAGAAGTTGGATACATAGCAAATGCTACTTCCATATCCTCATTCACTCGTCTCTCTAATTCTTTTAGGCCACGAATTCCGCCAATAAAATCCACTCTTTGATCGGTTCTTGGATCTCCTATTCCTAAAACAGGAGTCAAAAGATGGTTCTGTAATATGGAAACATCTAAGCCTTCTACTGGATCCGAAGATAAAAATGCTTCTTTTACCGTAAGCTTATACCATTCATTATCTAAAAACATTCCAATCTCATGAGCCTTCTCAGGTTTATACGCCTTTTCCCCAAGCTTTTCCAAGTAAAACTTTTCTGATACCAAATCTAAATATTCTTCTTTTGTATGACCATTTAAATCTTTTACAACTCTATTATAATCCATTATCATCAATTGGTCATTAGGAAATAAAACTGATAAAAAGTAATTATATTCTTCATTTCCTTTAAAGTTTGTATCTGCTTCTCTTCTCATTAATCCAACTTTTACAGCAGATGCTGCCCTGTGGTGTCCATCTGCAATATAAATGCTATCAACTGCAAGGAAAGCATTCTTTAATTTTTCTATTTTATAAGCTGTGTCAATTCTCCAGACAGTATGCTTCACACCATCTTCTGCTATAAAATCATATAAGGCTTCTTCCTTCTTTGTTTCAGCTACTACATCGTTTATAACAGCCTGAGAACGGTAAGCAAGGAAAATAGGACCCGTTTGAGCATTACATGTATCTACATGATTAATACGATCAACTTCTTTGTCTGCTCTTGTCTTCTCATGTTTCTTTATTACATTATTCTGGTAGTCATCAATAGAAGCACATGCCACAATACCAGTTTGAGCGCGTCCATCCATAGTTAGTTCATATATATAATAACATTCTACATCATCTATAACAAAAGTTTTATCTTGAATCATTGCTTCTAACGTTTCTTTTGCTTTTGCATAAACTCTTTTGTCATAAGAATCTACTGATTTATCTAATAATGTTTCGGCACGATCGATTCTTAAAAATGATAAAGGTTCTTTTTGTACTTCTGCTAGTGCCTCTTCTCTGTTATACACGTCATATGGCAATGCTGCCACTCTTTTTGCTACCTTAATGTCTGGTCTTACACTCTTGAATGGTTTAATAATAGCCATGTTATCTTCCTCCACATTCTTAAACTAATATATAGGTTGGCCTGTTATCAGACCAACCTAATTACTTTTACTTTATAATTCTAACTTTAATTACGTCCTTAATTTCACAAATTACTTCTATTAGTTCTTCATTGGCAGGTGAATCCAGATCTATCATAGTATAAGAATATTCACCCTTACTTTTATTAATCAAATCAGAGATATTAATATCCTTTTCTGAAAGAGCACCAGTAAATTTTGCAAGCATATTAGGAATATTTTTATGATGAATTACGATTCTACCAGCCTTTTGGCATATACCCATGTCACAGTTAGGATAATTGACTGAATTTTTGATATTTCCATTTTCAAGATAATCCATTAATTGTTTTATTGCCATAACCGCACAATTGTCCTCTGCCTCTTCTGTTGATGCCCCCAGATGAGGAATTGCAATTACATTTTCAAAATTTGCAGTTTTTGCATTTGGAAAATCTGTTACATATTTTTTTACTTTACCTGCTTTTAATGCTATCTCGATGTCATCATCCTTAACAAGAAGGTCTCTTGAAAAGTTAAGAATAACAACACCCTCTTTCATTAAGTCCAAAGATTCTTTATTAATCATCTCTTTTGTAGTATCCGTTAATGGTAAATGAAGAGTAATATAATCACATTCTGAAAATATTCTTTCAATTGCATTAATATGAACTACACTTCTAGATAAATTCCATGCTGCTTCTACAGATATATATGGATCATATCCATACACTTCCATTCCAAGATTTAAGGCTGCATTTGCAACTTTAATTCCGATTGCACCAAGGCCAATTACTCCTAATTTCTTTCCAGAAATCTCATTCCCTGCAAATTTAGATTTTTCCTTTTCAACTGATTTGGCAATATTCTCGTCCTCTTTTGCTGATTGAACCCAATTGATTCCACCCACAATATCACGGGAAGCCAGCAATAATCCCGCTAATACTATTTCTTTAACCGAATTTGCGTTTGCACCTGGAGTATTGAAAACAACAATTCCTTTTTTAGCACATTCCTCGATAGGAATATTATTTACTCCTGCACCGGCTCTAGCTACTGCTTTTATTGAGTCAGAAAATTCCATATCATGCATAGCTGCGCTTCGTACTAATACTCCATCTGCACTATTTATATCATCTGTTAACTCATAATTCTTTGTTAATAAATCAGTTCCAATTTTTGATATTTTATTTAAGCAATGAATATTATACATTTTGATACTCCTCTTTTTCCCCAAATTACATGTTTTCAGCTTCAAAGTTTTCCATAAATTCCACTAGTTTTTTTACGCCATCTATAGGCATTGCATTATAAATACTAGCTCTCATTCCACCTACACTTCTATGACCTTTTAAATTTTCAAATCCAGCTGCCTTAGCCTCTTTTACAAACTTAGCATCCAAATTATCATTTCCTGTTACAAAAGGTACATTCATAAGAGAACGATCTTCTTTTACAACAGTTCCCTTGAATAATTTACTATTATCTAAAAAGTCATAAAGAATTGCAGCTTTCTTTTCATTATGCTCTTGCATTTTTTCTAACCCACCTAAGTTCTTAAGCCATTTAAACACTTTTCCGCATATATAAATTCCATAAGCTGGAGGTGTATTGTACATGGATCCATTATCTGAATGTGTTTTATATTTTAACATAGTTGGTGTAGCAGCTAGTGTATCTTCAGTAATTAAATCCTCACGAATAATTACGATAACTACACCTGCAGGTCCAATGTTTTTTTGTACACCACCATAGATAAGTGCATATTTTGATACATCTACCGGCTCAGACAAAAAACAGGAAGATAGGTCAGCTACAAGGTCTTTACCCTTTGTATTAGGCAATGTCTTAAATTTTGTTCCATAAATAGTATTATTTTCACAGATGTGCACATAATCAGCCTCTGGATCAATATCTAAATCCGAACAATCTGGTATATAAGAAAATGTCTTATCTTCTGAAGATGCAATTGCTCTAGCCGCTCCATATATCTTACCTTCTTGAAAAGCTTTTTTTGCCCATTGTCCTGTCACAATATAGTCTGCTTTTTTATTCTTCATCAAATTCATTGGAATCATTGCAAACTGTTGAGATGCTCCACCCTGTAAAAATAAAACTTTATAGTTTTCTGGGATTTTCATCAGCTCTCTTAAATCTGCCTCTGCTGTATCTATAATCTCTTGGTAAGCCTTGGAACGATGACTCATCTCCATTACAGACATACCAGTTCCCTTATAATCTAGCATTTCTGCTGCCGCTTCTTTTAAAACCTCTTCTGGCAACACTGCAGGTCCTGCTGAAAAATTAAACACTCTTCCCATTTTCATATCCTCCTTAAACATTCTTATTTATCTTTTAAATCCTCTTGACTAAATGTATCCGCAAGTGCCTTTCCTGGTGCAACCATTGGCCATACCTTGTCATTACTGTCTATGTGACATTCAATAACTACAGGAGCGTTTAGTTCAATCGCCTCCCTTAGTACCGGCTCCAACTCTTCTGGTTTTGTAACCAGGTATGCTTTCGCCCCCATTGCTTCAGATAATTTAACAAAATCCACACTATCATTTAATATTGTATGAGAATATCTTTGCCCATAAAACAAGTCTTGCCATTGTCTTACCATTCCAAGAACATGATTATTTAGAACTACTTGAATAATCGGAATATTATACCTGGTCGCAGTTGCAATTTCATTCATATTCATACGGAAACATCCATCTCCAGCAATATTAAATACCAATTTATCTTTTTTACCTAGTTTTGCACCAATACTAGCACCTAAACCAAATCCCATGGTTCCTAGTCCACCTGATGTAATATAGGTTCTAGGCTTACTATAATTAAAACATTGGGCTGCCCACATTTGATGTTGTCCTACATCTGTTGTGATGATAGCATCTCCTTTTGTAATTTCATAAATCTTTTGAATTACATAAGGACCTGATAATGTTTCTTCACTAATATTTAACGGATATATTCTTTTCATTTCAGTAACCTTATCGATCCATTCACTATGATTGTACTGAGACATTTTCTTATTTAATCTCTCTAATACAACCTTTATATCTCCAATAATACTTGCATGAGTCATTATATTCTTATTAATTTCTGCCGGATCAACATCAATTTGAAGTATTTTTGCATGCTTCGCAAACTTTTTAGCATTTCCTGTTACTCTATCATTAAATCTTGCTCCTACAACAACTAGCAAATCACATTCGGAGATTCCAAAATTTGATGTCTTTGTTCCATGCATACCAAGCATTCCTGTATATAGCGGATCATTTCCATTAAATCCACCTTTACCCATTAGCGTATCAGCTACTGGAGCCTGTAATTTATGAACAAATTCATCTAACTCTCTATTTGCACCTGATATAATTGAACCACCACCCACAAATACATAAGGTTTTTTAGATTCTTCAATTAATTCAATTGCTCTATCAAGGTCTTCTTCCCTAATGTTTTTTGTAACTCTTTCGATTGGATTTGGTGTCTGTCTTTTATATTCTGTAATAGCTGCCGTAACATCTTTGGCAATATCTACTAATACTGGACCTGGTCTCCCTGTACTTGCAATTTCAAAAGCTTTTCTTATGGTATCAGCTAATTTATTAATATCTTTAACAATATAACTATGCTTTGTAATAGGCATCGTAATTCCAGCTATATCAACCTCTTGGAAACTATCTCTTCCTAATAAAGGTACTGTTACATTTGCGGTAATTGCTACCATAGGAACAGAATCCATATAAGCAGTAGCAATTCCTGTTACTAAGTTTGTTGCTCCTGGTCCTGAAGTTGCAAGACAAACACCTACCTTACCTGTAGCTCTAGCATAACCATCTGCTGCATGGGATGCTCCCTGTTCATGCGAGGTTAGTATATGCGTTATCTCTTTCGAGTGTTTGTACAAAGCGTCATATATATTTAATATCGCACCACCCGGATACCCAAAAACAATATCTACACCTTGTTCCTTTAAACATTCTACAACAATTTCCGATCCATTTATTTGCATAAGCTACCAACCTTTCTTATTTTGTAGGAATTTCGAGTATCGCACCTTTATTTCCTGAAGTTACCATAGCTGCATAACGTGCTAAATAACCAGTTGTAATTTTTGCTTGTCTTGGCTGCCATCTTTTACGTCTTTCTTCTAACTCATCCTCTGTAATCACAAAATCCAAGGTATTTTCTGGAATATTTATTTTTATTATATCTCCTTCTTCTACAAGAGCAATATTTCCACCTACAGCGGCTTCTGGTGACACATGCCCAATAGATGCACCTCTAGAAGCACCAGAAAATCTTCCATCCGTTATCAACGCAACACTTGTATCTAGTCCCATACCCGCTATAGCAGAAGTAGGATTTAACATTTCTCTCATACCTGGACCACCTTTTGGACCTTCATAACGAATAACAACTACATCTCCGGATACTATTTTTCCTCCTTTGATAGCTTCAATCGCATCTTCTTCACAGTCAAATACTCTTGCAGGTCCTTCATGTACCATCATTTTCTCATCCACGGCGGAACGTTTTACTACTCCAGAGTCTGGAGCTAGATTTCCCTTTAATACTGCAATTCCACCAGTTTCACTATATGGATTTTCAATAGGTCTAATAACTTCATGATTGTAATTGATACATCCCTTTATGTTCTCTCCTACCGTCTTCCCAGTAGCAGTAATACCATCTAGATGAAGTAACTTCTTCTTTGCTAACTCATTCATTACCGCATATACTCCGCCAGCCTCATTTAAATCTTCTATATAAGTATGTCCTGCTGGTGCAAGATGGCATAAGTTCGGTGTCTTAGCACTAATTTCATTTGCCATATCAAGGTTAAGTTCAATTTCCGCTTCATGTGCAATAGCTGGTAAATGAAGCATACTATTTGTAGAACACCCCAGTGCCATATCAACTGTTAATGCATTTAAAAATGCATCTTTCGTCATGATGTCTCTTGGTTTTATGTCTTTTTCCAATAATTCCATTATCTTCATTCCGGCATGTTTTGCTAATCTTATTCTCTCGGAATACACTGCAGGAATGGTTCCATTTCCTTTTAAGCCCATACCTAACACTTCTGTTAAGCAGTTCATACTATTTGCTGTATACATACCTGAACACGACCCACAGGATGCACATACTTTATTTTCATATTCTTCAACTTCATCTAATGACATATTCCCCGCAGTATAAGCTCCAACCGCTTCAAACATAGATGACAGACTTGTTTTTTCTCCGTTTACACGTCCAGCAAGCATTGGTCCACCACTTACAAATATGGTAGGAATATTTAGCCTTGCTGCTGCCATTAAAAGCCCCGGAACATTTTTATCACAGTTGGGAACCATTACTAATGCATCAAATGCATGCGCCATAGCTACCGATTCTGTCGAATCTGCAATTAATTCTCTTGTCGCAAGGGAATATTTCATTCCCACATGTCCCATCGCTATTCCATCACAAACTGCAATAGCAGGAAATACAAGTGGTGTCCCACCAGCCATTGCAACTCCCATTTTAACTGCATCTACAATTTTATCTATATTTATATGTCCAGGAACAATTTCATTATGTGAGCTAACAATACCTATAATTGGTCTATTTTTTTCTTCTGCCGTTAGACCTAAAGCATTCAGTAACGATCTATGGGGTGCCTGTTGTATACCTTTTGTAATTGAATCACTTCTCATGTTCTCGTCTCCTTTTTTTAATCTATATATTGAATAATTAAGTCACCCATTTGCTCGGTGCCTACCTTTTTTAATCCTTCTGTCATGATATCTCCTGTCCGATATCCTTCTTGTAAGACTCGTTTCACTGCCTTTTCTATGGCATCTGCTTCCTTATCTAAATCAAAGGAATATCTTAGCATCATCGCTGCTGATAATATAGTTGCAATTGGATTTGCAATACCTTGCCCAGCAATATCTGGCGCTGAACCATGACTTGGTTCATATAAACCTAATTTAGTATCGTTTAAGCTAGCTGAAGCTAACATTCCAATGGATCCAGTTATCATGCTGGCCTCATCCGAAAGAATATCTCCGAACATGTTCTCCGTTAAAATGACATCAAACTGTTTTGGATCTCTTACTAATTGCATTGCACAATTATCTACTAACATATGCTCTAGTTCTACTTCTGGATAATCTTTAGAAACTTCTATTACTATTTTTCTCCAAAGTCTTGAAGAATCAAGAACATTTGCTTTATCTACACTTGTCAACTTTTTATTTCTCTTCATTGCAATATCGAAAGCACGTTTTGCAATTCGTCTAATTTCATGTTCATCATAGGTAAGAGTATCAAATGCTTTCAAATATCCGTTTTCCTCTACTGTTCCTCTTTTTCCAAAGTAAAGTCCTCCAGTTAGTTCACGAACAATCATGATGTCAAAACCAAAAGAAATAATCTCATCTTTTAGAGGACATGCAGCTTTTAATTCAGGATACAGAATAGCTGGCCTTAAATTTGCAAACAAATTTAATTCTTTTCTTATCTTTAATAATCCTGCTTCAGGTCTAAGACTTGGCTCTAATTGATACCAAGGTGAGGTCGTCGTATTACCACCTATAGATCCCATAAGGACAGCATCACAAGATTTTGCTGTTGAAATAGCTTCATCTGTTAGTGGAACCCCATGTACGTCAATTGATGCTCCTCCTAGAAGTAGCTCTGAATATGTAAATTCATGTCCAAATCTTTTAGATATCTGATTCAGCACTTTTTTTGCTTCATTTATGATTTCTGGCCCAATTCCATCTCCAGGTATTACTGCTATCGTATAGTTCATGGTAAATTCCTCTTTTCTATAATTTTGTTCTTTTTTTAGCACGTTGATACATTACAGTGAAAAGATATTAACTTACATAATATATCATTTCAAAGGAGATTTCAACTAAAACTTATATTTAACCAATAATAAATATTAAATATGGACAGGTACAATCCCAAAGATCCATACCTGTCCACATTTAATATTTATTCTGCTGTTGCTTTTTCAATTTGTACGATTGCGGATTTTTGCATTGGGATTCTACAATTTTTGTTATTACCAAATTCCACGATTACTGTATCTTCTGTAATGTCTATTACAACACCATAAAATCCACTACTTGTTAAAACGCTATCTCCGTTTTCTAAAGATGACAACATAGCTTTTGCTTTTTGTTGTTGTTTCTTTTGTGGTCTGAATAACATAAAGTAGAAAAAAGCACCTATTACCACAATGTAAAGCACTACGCCAATTAGGCTCATGCTTCCAGCACCTGCTGCTCCTGCTTCTAATATAAACATAATCTTCCTCCTAAAATCATTTTCTATTTTAAATGCGATTTTATCGCAACATAAAATCTATTTCTATTTCACTTCCGTAAAACCTTCTAACTTTGCTTTTTTATAAGAAGCAAATCGGTTTTCTGAGATTGCATCTCTTATTTCTTCCATCATAGTATTATAAAAATACAGGTTATGTAGTACACATAGCCTCATTCCTAGCATTTCTTTTGCTTTTAATAAATGCCTTATATATGCTCTACTATAATGCTTACATGCAGGACATTGACAACCTTCTTCAATGGGTCTGTCATCCAATTCAAATTTAGCATTAAATAGATTCAATTTCCCTTGGTTTGTATAAACATGACCATGTCTTCCGTTTCTACTAGGATACACACAATCAAAAAAATCCACGCCACGTTCAACCGCTTCTATAATATTTGCAGGAGTACCAACTCCCATTAAATAGGTCGGTTTCTCAATCGGTAAATAAGGAACTGTTTCTTCGATAATACGATACATTTCATCATGTGACTCTCCGACAGCAAGTCCACCCAAAGCATATCCATCTAAATCTAATTCGGAAATCCTTTTTGCATGTTCTCTACGAATATCCGTATAGGTTCCACCTTGATTAATACCAAATAACATTTGATCTCTATTTATCGTATCTTCTAATTGATTCAAACGTTGCATTTCTTTTTTACAACGTTCTAACCATCTAGTTGTACGGTTTACAGAGTCTTCCATATATTCTCTTGTTGCTGGATAAGGTGGACATTCATCAAAAGCCATAGCAATCGTAGATGCTAAATTTGATTGAATTTGCATACTTTCTTCCGGACCCATGAATATCTTCTTTCCATCAATATGAGAACTAAAATGGACACCTTCTTCTTTTATCTTTCTTAAATTCGATAAAGAAAACACCTGAAATCCACCTGAATCTGTTAATATTGGCTTATCCCACACCATAAATTTATGAATACCACCAAGTTTTTTCACCACTTCATCACCTGGTCTAAGGTGAAGATGATAGGTATTTGATAGTTCAACTTGAGTCTTTATTTCTTGTAAATCCATTGTAGAAACAGCTCCTTTAATAGCTGCTGCTGTACCTACATTCATAAAAACTGGAGTCTGAATAACACCATGAACGGTGTGAAACTCTCCTCTTTTTGCATTTCCATCTCTATTTAACAAATGATATGTTCCCAATTCAAATCACCATATTTTCTTTCTGCTAAAGTAATAGTACAAGTATACCTAAGTAGGCCCATTTTTTCAACCTGTTTCAGCTGAAAAACCTTGTTAAATTATCAAGTTTGGATGTCATCCCTATAAATAATAAATCCAAAACAGTTAAGGCTGTCATAGCTTCTACCACTACAACTGCTCTTGGCACAATAATAGGGTCATGTCGACCTTTTACATTTACGTCTATATTTTCACCAAACTTATTAACCGTCCTTTGCGTTCTCTCAATCGATGAGGTTGGCTTCACTGCGGCTCTAAAGATAATTTCTGCTCCATCACTAAGACCTCCTGCAAGACCGCCTGCATGATTGCTTTCTTTTACAAGCTGTCCATCCACATTAAATCTTAATTGATCATTATTCTCAGAACCAAGACTTTTAGATACCAAGAATCCATCCCCTATTTCAAACCCTCTGACTGCTCCTATTGACATAATAGCTTTAGCCAAATTAGCCTCTAATTTATCAAAAACAGGTTCTCCTACTCCAACAGGCATGTTATTTACAACACACTCTATAATACCTCCTACAGAGTCTTTTCTATCCATTTGAATCTTTAAGTAGTCTCCTACTTTTCCTGCAGTTTCTTTATCCGGCATACAAACTGGATTTTTCAAAATTTCTTCTCTATCAAATTTATTATAATCTATGCATATTCCACCAATTTCTGTGGAATATGCATAGATATCAATTCCCAACGTTTTAAGTATTTTCATCGCAATAGCACCAGCAGCTACTCTAGCTGTAGTTTCTCTTCCCGATGTTCTTCCACCGCCTCTAGGGTCACGAAAGCCATATTTCATATCAAATGTATAATCTGCATGACCTGGCCTATAGTAGTTAGCAATATCTGAATAATCTGCAGATCTTTGTCTTTTATTATATACTACCATAGATATAGGCGTACCAGTAGTCTTGCCTTCATAAACGCCAGATAAAATCTCCACTTCATCTGCTTCTACACGCGGAGTTGAATATATGGTTTGTCCAGGTTTTCTTCTATCTAAAAAGATCTGTATATCTGCTTCGCTTAATTCTAAACCTGCTGGACAGCCATCTACTACAACACCAATTCCTTTTCCATGAGATTCACCCCATGTGGAAACCTGAAATAATTTTCCATATATTGAACCAGCCATATTATTTATCTCCTTCTATCAAAAAACCTTTGCAATATTATATCATGAATCCTTGATTCATGATCAACATTCGCAGAAATACACTTGCAAGCAAGTATTTCTGCTTTATTATATCATATGAAAAGCTATATCTGCAATAAACCTTTTCCTAATTGGTATAAATTTGTTTTCTCAAGGAATACTATGATTATGAATATTTTAAATTATGATTTTATTAAATGTGGTATCACAGGATGGTGTCTTGAGGTCTTTTGGACTGGATTCGGTTCCCTTTTACGCTTTGATCGGAAAATGACAGGTACAACTTCACTGATTATGTTTCCAATCTATGGTATGGCTGTTTGTTTAAAACCCATTTACTCTATAATAAAAGACAAGAACCTAATAATAAGGGGAGGTGTTTATACAATATTCATTTTCACTGCTGAATATATGTCAGGTTCGATTTTAAGGGAATTAAACATGTGCCCCTGGGATTACACTGGTAGCAAACTTAATGTCAGTGGTTTAATTCGTCTAGACTATGCTCCGGCTTGGTTTGTAACGGGTCTACTTATGGAAAAAATACTAGCCAAGAAAATAACTGCTTAGAAAACCATAGGGCTAGTGAATAAGAGTCTTCTCTCTTAATTCACTAGCCCTTATATCTTTTAATGCAAAGGATATTTATCTGTTAATGATTTTACCAATTCTTTTGCTTGCTCTACCTTTGAATCTTTAATAATAAGTTCAATTGCTTCAGCTATAACTTCCATGTCTTCTTCAACCATTCCTCTAGATGTAATAGCTGGTGTTCCAAGACGAACACCACTTGTTACAAAAGGTGATGCAGGATCATTTGGAATTGTATTTTTATTACAAGTAATGTTTGCACTTTCTAGCAACTTCTCAGCATCTTTTCCAGTTATTTTCATGTTTTGCAAGTCTACTAACATTAAGTGATTATCTGTTCCACCTGAAACCAGATTAAATCCTCTCTTTGTCAATGCTTTTGCTAAAGCTTGTGCATTATCTATAATCTGTTTTTGATATTTCTTAAAACTTGGGTCAAGAGCTTCTTTAAAGCTCACTGCTTTTGCAGCAATTACATGCATTAAAGGCCCACCTTGAATACCAGGGAAAATTGCTTTATTGAAATTATATTTCTTAGCCGCTTCTTCGCTACAAAGTATCATTCCACCTCTAGGTCCTCTTAATGTTTTATGCGTTGTAGTTGTAACCACATCTGCATATGGGAATGGACTTGGATGCATTCCTGCTGCCACAAGACCAGCAATATGAGCCATGTCTACCATAAGTAGAGCATTCACTTCATCTGCCACTTCTCTAAATTTCTTAAAATCAATTGTTCTTGCATAAGCACTCGCTCCAGCTACAATCAATTTTGGTTTAGCTTCAATTGCAATTCTTCTCAATTCATCATAATCAATAAAGCCTTCATCATTTACACCATAAGGCACGATTTTATAGTATGCACCAGACATGTTTACAGGACTTCCATGTGTCAAATGTCCACCATGATTTAGATTCATACCCATTACAGTGTCTCCCGGTTTCACTAGTGCAAAAAACACTGCCATATTAGCTTGAGCACCAGAATGAGGTTGTACATTTGCATAGCCACAAGCAAATAACTCCTTAGCACGCTCTATCGCTAGATTTTCAACAACATCCACATACTCACATCCACCATAATATCTCTTTCCTGGATATCCTTCTGCGTATTTATTGGTTAATGGGCTTCCCATCGCTGACATAACTGCCTTACTAACAAAGTTTTCGGATGCTATCAACTCGATATGGGATTCTTGTCTTCCGATCTCTCCTTTAATAGCCTCTGCTATTTCAGAATCAAATACTTCCACTTCATTAAAAGAATACATGCTATATACCTCCATTTATTTTATTCACTTTATCTTTGGATTTCTTTTTGTGCCTTCATTACAAAGATTATGCTCGATTTATTATAGCATATTCAGTTTAATAATTGAATACTTTACATCGTTAAATTTTAAAATTTATGACCTAGCACTTTTTTCTTTCTTGCTATATAATAATCTTTATCATACAAAGGAGGCAACATTTCATTATGAATTTACTAATTTACTATTTTATCGGCATTAATATAATTGGATTCTTTGCTATGGCTATAGACAAAAACAAGGCTCGTAAGAAT
Source organism: uncultured Lachnospiraceae bacterium (assembly GCA_964475115.1). Lineage (GTDB taxonomy): Bacteria > Bacillota > Clostridia > Lachnospirales > Lachnospiraceae > CAYYVJ01. Next base: position 45,817 of record CAYYVJ010000001.1, on the reverse strand, counting down.
CTTTGGCGGATTCCAGAACGAACCTTGTTTGTAATTGCTATCATAGGCGGAAGTTTAGGTTCCATGCTTGGAATGAAAACATTTCGACACAAAACAAAACATAAATCTTTTGTTTATGGAATTCCATCTATTTTTCTTCTACAAATAATTCTTTTATTTATTTATATTCGCTATATTTAAAGCAAGCTCATCTAGTTGTTTTTGTTCTACCACATTAGGCGCATCGGTCATTAGACAAGAAGCGTCTTTTACTTTAGGGAAAGCAATCACTTCACGTATACTATCTTCTTTAGCCATTAGCATAATCAAACGATCCAAACCATATGCTAATCCAGCATGTGGAGGCACTCCGTATTTAAATGCATTTAATAAAAATCCAAATCTATCATATGCATCCTCTTTAGTAAATCCTAACACTTCAAACATTTTCTCTTGAACATCGCTTTGATAGATTCTAACACTTCCACCACCAATTTCTGTACCATTTAACACGATATCATAAGCCTTCGCTCGAACCTTAGCTGGCTCTGTTTCTAAAAGTGCTAAATCTTCATCCATAGGCATTGTAAAAGGATGATGTTTTGCTACAAAGCGCTCTTGCTCCTTAGAGTATTCTAATAACGGGAATTCTGTTACCCACAAGAAGTTAAATTCATTTTTATCTAACAATTCAAGTTGTCTAGCTAATTCCAGTCTTAGATTTCCTAAAACATCGAATACCACATCATTTTCATCTGCAGCAAAAAATAGTAAATCTCCTGGTTTTCCATCTAATCTCTCGACTAAATTAGTAAGTTCTTCTTCTTTCATGAATTTTGCAAATGAAGATTTATAGCTACCATCTTCATTGATCGCTAGATAAGCTAATCCTTTTGCACCATACTCTTTAGCATAGTCTACTAGGGCATCTATTTTCTTTCTAGGCATAGCGCCTTGTCCAATAGCATTAATTCCTCTTACTGAACCGCCACTTGCTAGTGGATTTGTAAATACACTAAATTCACAATTTTGAACTAAATCTGATACTTCTTTTAGTTCCATTCCAAAACGTAAGTCAGGCTTATCAGAGCCAAAGCGATCCATCGCTTCCGCATAGGTCATTCTCTTAATTGGAAGAGTTATATCTAAGTCAAGAATTTCTTTAAATAATTTTGCCAGCAATTTTTCATTTACAGAAATAACATCGTCTACATCTACAAATGAAAGCTCCATATCGATCTGAGTAAACTCAGGTTGTCTGTCTGCCCTTAAATCTTCATCTCGGAAACATTTTACAATTTGAAAATAGCGATCATAACCTGAACACATTAATAATTGTTTAAAAAGCTGTGGAGATTGAGGTAACGCATAAAAATTACCTGGATGAACTCTACTAGGAACTAAATAATCTCTTGCTCCCTCTGGAGTGCTTTTTGTCAACATTGGTGTTTCAATCTCTAAGAAACCTTCTTCTGATAAGAAAGTTCTTGTAAGAGTAGCAACACGACTTCTCATCATTAGATTTCTTTGTAAATCAGGTCTTCTTAAGTCTAAATATCTATGTCTTAATCTAAGTTCATCTTTTGTATTACTATTTTCTTCAATTGGAAATGGAGGGGTCTGAGACTCAGATAAAATTCTTAGCTCTGTTGCACGTACTTCAATCGTTCCTGTTGCTAAGTTTTCATTTACTGCACCAGAACGTCTTTCAACCTTACCTACAACAGCAATTACAAATTCATTTCTTAGGGTTTCAGCTTTTTCAAAGCCATCTTCTCCAATATCATTTACGTCAAATATAATTTGAATTAATCCAGTTCTATCTCTTAGATCTACAAAGATTAAGCTTCCTAAATTTCTTCTTTTTTGTACCCAACCCATAAGTGTTACTACTTCACTAATATTTTGCTCTGAAATTTCAGTACATCTATGGCTTCTTTTTAGCCCATTCATTGATTCTGCCATCCTATTGTCCTCCAATTTTATTTAGAAAAAATTCTTTAAATTCTTCATATCCTTCTTTATTCAATTGCTCTTTTTGAAATTTCTTATTTTTATTCATCTGTGCTACAAGCACCTCGATGCCATCATTTCGAAGTAGCATTGCTTCTTTTATTATCTCACACAATTTTTCTCCATCAACACCTTTTTCAATTAAAAAAGCTAACTTTTCACCTTGACTTGGTACTGTAAAGCCTTTATCCATGAGTATCGTAATGATTCGCTCAAATCCAATTGAAAAACCACATGCACTTGTTTGCATACCCGTGAATTTACCAATCATCTCATCATATCTTCCACCACCAGCTACTGATCCACCAAACTCTTCCATTTCGATTTCAAAAATAGAACCTGTATAATAAGACATTCCTCTTACTAAGGTAGGGTCAAATACAATTTGGAAATTATTTGTTGTAGTCTCCTGTACACTATATATAATATCTTCCAAATCTTTGGCAACATTTGCTTCTAATACATCTATTAATTTCTCACTACAATATTGTATTCCAGCAATATCACCAGATATTTCTTTGAAAAGATTTAGATATTTATCAATGCTTTCTTTTGCAAACCCTTCTTTTTCTAGTTCTGCTGCTACTCCGTCCAATCCTATTTTATCCATTTTATCTAGTATAATGAAAACTTGATCAAATGAACTAGGCTCAAACCCACTATAGGCAGCCATTGCCTTAAGGATTCTTCTGTCATTGATTCGAACTTTATATCCTTTAAAACCAAGCTTTCCTAGTAATGTTGTCGTTGCTAAAATTAGTTCAATCTCTGCTAAAGAACTAGAGTCACCTAAAATATCGATATCGCACTGTACAAACTGGCGAAAACGTCCTTTTTGAGGTCTGTCTGCTCTCCAAACACTTCCTATCTGTAATGCTTTAAAAGGCATTGGAAGTTGACTTGCATTATTTGCATAATAGCGAGATAAAGGAACTGTCAAATCATATCTTAATCCACTATCTACTAAATCCTGTTCTGTTTCAGCAGTTTCTAAATTTAATTTTTCACCACGCTTTAGAACTTTGAAAATAAGCTTTTCATTTTCTCCACCCTGCTTGCTACTTAAATTTTCAATGTGTTCTACAGCCGGAGTTTCTATGGATGAAAACCCAAATCCTTTATAGGTTTCTTTTATTAAATTTATCATATAATCTCGTAACTGCATCTCTGCAGGCAGTATGTCTTTCATTCCTGTAACTGGCTTCTTTTTCATTGACATAATCGCTTCTCCTTTATATAAATATTAGGCTATTCAAGTACAACTGAGATAACCTTATTCTTTCTCTCTATCATTTCATCAACTCTATCTATATAAGATTCAACGCTTTTCACATTTTCTATCCGTTCAATACGTTGACCATCTGGATATACTATTTTAGTAGCTCCACCTGCACCTAATGCAAAGATAGTTTGTTTTTCTTCCATTATAAGTATATTGTAAATACCCTCTTTGTCAAGTCTTGCATATCCAACATTTTCTAGATTTCCAGTCATGTTTTTTTGCCTATATAAATAATATGGTTTCATATCCATTTCTTTTGCATAAGCTTCTACCATATCACTTATTTCTTCTGAATTCAAACTAATATAATCCTTATACTGTTCTCTTAGTATGTTTAACCTAGATGCTCTTTTTATCGCTAAGGAGTGTACCGTCAAACTATCCGGACTTAATTTCAAAATTGCATCTAAGGTATTTTTCATATCATCCTTTGTCTCACCTGGTAAACCTACAATTAAATCCATATTTATATTGTCAAAGCCATTGTCTCTAGCACATTTAAAAGATTCTATGGTCTGTTCTACTGTATGTTTTCTTCCAATTAAATCTAATGTTTCCTGTTTCATGGTTTGAGGATTAATGGATATCCTCGTTACACCATATTGTTTCATAACTTTAAACTTTGCATCTGAAAGACTATCTGGCCTTCCCGCTTCCACCGTAAATTCTTGGTTATTTGATAAGTCAAAGCTTGATGTTAGCTTAAGCAAAAGTCTCTCTAACTGAACTGGATTTAAGGTAGTAGGTGTTCCTCCGCCTATGTAAATGGTATTAAGCATTCTGGCTTTCATTTGCTCTGCAATGTATTCAATTTCTTTCTCCAGGGCATCTAGATATTCGTCTACTCTTTTTTCCCACCTATCAATTGGATAAGATGTAAAAGAACAGTACAAGCATGTCGTAGGGCAAAAAGGAATTCCGACATAAAGGCTATATCCCTTTTCAAGATTAATAGCATTTAATATCTTTTGCTCTTTTTTGGCAATATCTATACTTAATTCAATTTTTTCATCACTGGCTAAATAAGTTTCTTTCATAGATTCCTTTATCGCTTGATCTGTCATCCCTTGGCTTACCATTGCATAAGGAATTTTTGTCGGCCTAATTCCTGTTAAAGTTCCCCAAGGTAATTTCCTTTGCGTTCTTTCTTGCAACAATTTATATAAGCCCTTTTTTAATACGTTCTTTACTTCTTTTCTATCTAGCTTACCTATAAAAACAGCTTCAGCTGCGCTGATTTTCTCGAGCGCAGCCTCCTGATTTAATTCAAACTCTTTGAATATAATTTCAATTTGTGAAGGGCTATAATTGACTTCCACAATAAACTGCGCTTCTTTCGTAACTTCTTCTCTAGATATATTCTCTTCTGGATAAAACGCTTTTATCAAAGAATATATATCATATTCAAAATTTTCTTCATTTAACCGAAGTCCAATCATAATATCTCCATTTTTAAATATCTGTTATTTTCTTTCTCATGTCCAATTGTAGTAGGCTTATCATGACCAGGGTAGACTCTTGTCTCTTCTTTTAAAACAAATAGTTTTTCTCTGATAGAGTGTAGAATACTCTCGAAATTACTAGTAGGTAAATCACATCTTCCCACTTCTTCATAGAATAAAGTGTCACCACTTACCAATATATCAGCCGATTCTACATAATAGCAAGTGCTCCCTATGGTATGGCCAGGGGTATGAATTACTCTAATTGGTATTTGCCCTAATACAATTTCTTCCCCATCTTTAAGTAGTACATCAGGACTTATAGTAACTGCTTTACTTAGTCTCACAGACAAGTTTTTATTTGAATCACCTAGCACTTCTTTTTCTTCTAGCTGAGAATATACTAAAATATCGTATTTCTCTTTTATATCAGCAACGGATAAAATATGATCAAAATGGCCATGTGTTAACAAAATGGCACAAGGTTTTAAATTTAGCTGTTCTAATCTTTCAACAATTTCATTTGTTCGATCTGCTGGATCTATAATTATAGCCTCTCTTACATCTTCATGATATAAAAAGTAACCATTTGTCTGCATATGTCCAAGAAGCAAAGTTTCTATTTTTATCTTGCTCATCTTTCTTCCTCCTATCCTGTTGTTCTCTCAATATCAATAATACTTTCAATTCCACGAAGCTTATCAATTAATCGATTTAGTTCTTCTTTTCCATGTATATCAAATGACATACTAATAGTAGCACGCCCTTGTTTACTCGTTCTACTGTTCATAGCGGTAACATCAATCTGTCTTTCTGTCAGAACCTTTGAAATATCAGATAATATTCCAGTTCTATTGTTGGCATATATCTTGATTTCTGCAGAATAACGTTCCTTATTTTCTCCACCTTCTGTTTGTTGCCATTCTGCATCGATCAATCTAACCCGATCAATTTCCAATAAATTTATTACATTAATACAATCCGTTCTATGAATAGAGAGGCCTCTACCTCTCGTCACAAAACCTACGATTTCATCCCCTGGAACAGGACTACAACATTTTGAAAAACGTACTGCCACGTCATGAATCCCTTTTACAACAATACCACTTTTTGATTTTTCAGTACGGACTTTAGCAGTGTCTTTACTATCTGCAATTCCTTCTAATACATCTTCATCTGTCAGTTCTTTTTTATTCTTTTTATCATATTCTTCACGTAATTTATTAATAATCTGGCCTTCTTTTAAGCCACCATGACCCAAAGCAGCTAAAACAGACTCCCAGTCTTTAAATCCATACTTTTGCATAATCTTTGAAACATATTCCGGTTTCATAAGATCACTTTGAACGATACCTTTTGATTTACAATATTTATCCAGCATTTCCTTGCCTTTTGTAATATTGCCTTCTTTAAATTCGGATTTAAACCATTGATTTATTTTGTTTTTAGCTTGTGTACTTTTTACAACATTTAGCCAATCTCGGCTTGGCCCTTTTGAGTTTTGTGAAGTAATAATCTCGATTCGGTCACCGTTTTTGATAACATAATCAATCGGCACCATTTTACCATTCACTCTTGCTCCAACCATTTTGTTACCTACTGCACTGTGAATATTGTAGGCAAAATCAATAGGTGTAGAACCACTTGGAAGGTTTTTCACATCACCTGATGGAGTAAAGCAATAAATAGTATCTGAAAATAAATCCAAATCACTCTTTAATAGGCTTAAAAACTCTTTGTTATCAGACATGTCTTTTTGCCATTCCAAAATTTGTCTAAGCCAGCTAAGCTTTTCTTCTTCACTTTTAGATGACTCAGCATCTGTACCACCTGCTTTGTATTTCCAATGCGCAGCAATACCATATTCTGCAATACGATGCATTTCCATGGTTCGAATTTGAACTTCAAATGGTTGCCCATTTGAGCTAATTAAGGTGGAATGTAGCGATTGATACATATTTGGCTTCGGCATAGCAATATAGTCTTTAAATCGTCCAGGAATAGGCTTATATGCCTCATGAATTAATCCTAGTACTGCATAGCAGTCTTTAACTGAGTCTACAATAATACGAACAGCAAATAAATCAAAAATTTGATCGATTGTCTTATTTTGATTTATCATTTTTTTATAGATACTAAAGAAATGCTTTACACGTCCTTCAACTTTTGTTTCTATTCCTGCATCTTTTATGTGACATTCAACATCTGCAACAATACTTTGTACAAACTTCTCTCTTGTATTTCTAGTTAATGCTACCTTCTCAACTAAATCATAATATACTTCTGGATTTAAATATTTTAATGATAAATCATCTAGTTCGACTTTTATTTTAGAAATACCAAGGCGGTGAGCAATGGGAGCATAGATGTCCATGGTCTCCCTAGCCTTTTCTTTTTGTTTCTCCGGAGACTGAAAACGTAAGGTTCTAAGATTATGAAGGCGATCCGCTAATTTGATTAAAATTACACGAATATCTTTTGCCATGGCCAAGAACATTTTTCTAAGATTCTCTGCTTGAACTTCAAGCTTATCCATAGAGTACGATATCTGAGTCAATTTTGTAACACCATCTACTAAAAGAGCTACTTCATCACCAAATTCTTTTGCAATTTCTTCTATAGTCATAACCGTATCTTCTACAACATCATGCAATAGACCGGCTACTATTGTCTCTTTATCTAGTTCAAGTTCTGCAAGTATTATACCAACACAAAGTGGATGAACGATATATTGTTCACCCGATTTACGCATTTGACCCTTGTGAGCTTCATTTGCTATATTATATGCTTTTTCAATCATAGAAGTATCTGTAGAAGGATGATATTTTAGTATTTCAGAAATCAACCTCCTGTATAATTCATCAGGTTGCGTAAAATCTTCAGGTTTTTCTAAAAATTTATCCTCTACCAATATATTATTTTCCATCTTTACTTCATTTAAATTTTTATCTTCAGCCAAATTCCTCACCATTTCCAGATTTTTTATAATAAACATTATAATTTTTTTTCGAATAAAAAGCAATGTATTTAGAAATTATTAATCCAAGCCCCTGCCATTTGTATCCAATTTTGGCATTCAGCTACTATAGTAGAACCACCATTTACAGCTTGTGTCTCTTTATTTGCAAGAGAAAGACCATGCTTTCCTCTAGGATAAATATGAACTTCCATAGGAACTTGATGTTTTCTCATTGCATTAATATATAAAAGAGTGTTTTCTAGTGGAACACTCGAATCCTCAAATGTATGCCAAATAAAGGTCGGAGGTGTTTGATCACTTACTTGATTTTCCAATGAAACAAAATCCAAGAGTTCTTCATATTGATCTCCTAATAATGCCTTAAAGGAACCTCTATGAGCGTATTCCCCTGAAGTAATTACTGGATAACAAAGTACTAATCCACTTGGTTTTATTTTTTCAGGGACAAGCTCTAATGGTCCATAAAGAAATTCTTTATTCCAAAAAACACCTAGACTTCCAGCCAAATGACCTCCTGCGGAAAATCCTAAAACGATAACCTTATTTTCGTCTACATTCCATTCTTGCGCATTCTCTCTTACAATTGCAATCGCTTTAGCAAGCTCTAACTGAGGAGTCGGAAATGTAGCAGGCGAACAACTATAGCGCACAATAAAACTATGAAATCCCATTGCATTCATTTGAATGGCAACTGGTTCTGCCTCTCGATCAGATGTCCTCGTATATCCACCACCTGGACATATAATAACAGCTGGTCTTTTTCTATTTGGATCAATTTCTGGTGAATTATCTAAAATATAAGTATGGAGTGCCGGAGTAAAATCTCCTGCTTTATCATTATTAATCTGAATCTCTATTGTTTTTTGAATCATAACAATTTCCGCCCTTTTCTTTTTTTAAAAAGAGTTTCGCAAGAGTTTGAAAACACAAACTCTTTGAGGAACTCTAGCGCTGACGCGCATCTATCTGAGATTTGTTAATAGAATAGGAAATTCATAATAAATTTCCTATTCTATTAACAAATGGAAGGTTCATAATGAATACCTTCCATTTACACACTATTTTCTAATAATGAATTACAGATTCAACAAGGCTTTTGCCTAGTTTTTCTTTTCCTTTTAAATCATCTAATTCCATTAAACAAACGATTTTTACTACTTCGCCACCCAAGGCCCCTACTAATTCTATAATTGCAGCTAAGGTACCACCAGTTGCCAATAAATCATCGATGATAACAACTTTTTGTCCTGGCTTAATTGCATCTTTATGGATTTCAACTTCCGCACTACCATATTCTAAGTCATACTTTACAGACATGGTTTCTCTAGGAAGTTTACCCTTTTTTCGCACAGGTATAAATGCTTTTTTTAGATTATAGGCAATAGGAACTCCAAAAATAAATCCTCTTGATTCTGGTCCAACTACTATATCAAACTCTTCATCTTTCACTTTTTCTTGCATTAAATTTATTGCTAATTGTAATCCCTCTGCATCTTGCAATATGGAAGTTACATCTCTAAAAATAATGCCTTCCTCTGGGAAATTGGGAATGCTTACTACATATTCCTCTATTCGTTTCATCCTTTGCCTCCACTAGCTAGTTTTCTTGAAAACTTTTTTTATAATTGATTATATTTATTTTCTACAAACTCTTTTACAGTGCTTGCGTTTTCTGGGACAGTGTCCTCTAGCAGCACATGAATAAATGGTTTATATTCCTTAATTAACTTTAATAAAAGATCATAATTAAAGTGTCCCATCCCTGCTGGAACTGATTTGATTCGATCACCTTCAACAACAAAGTCTTTTGCATGTATTATTGCAATATTATCTCCAAGTAAATCAAATGCTTCATGTACTATTTCGTCATGTTTTTTATAATTATGAATAGAAAGTACATTCACCGGATCAAAAATAATTTGTAAATTTGGTGATTCTATTTCATCTAGCACTCTTCTTGCTCTTTTAATATCACTGACAATATGACTATATACAGGTTCAATAGCAAAAATAACACCCATCTTTTCTGCATATTCAACAACAGGTCGAAGATTCTTAATAAAAATATCTAAAGCTTCCTCAGAATGATTCGCTTCTTCAAATTTATATTCTTCATTCACTGCACCTGTTTCAGTTCCAACCACACCACAGCCTAATAAGCTTGCAAATCGAATGTGAGATTTATAGGTTTCTACAGTTTTTGCCAATTGTTCTTTATTTGGATTTCCTAGATTTAAATAACATCCTAAAACTGCAACATCCACTTTATTTTCTGCAAATATTTGTTTTAAATATAATGCCATTCCTGGAGTCATTGCAGTATTATCTACATTAAAATCATGGATCGCTTTTTTTAACGCTAATTGAGTACAATGAAAGCCCTTTTTACTGATATTTTTTACTAATTCTTCAATTGGAGCCTTTTCCATATCATGGGCACGAATTCCTATTCTCATTCTTACCTCCTTCTAATTTATTGTCTTATTATCAAGCAATAAATTATCCACATTTTCTGCTGTTAATGGTTCACCTACGCAACCTTCAATTTGTACATTACGCATTTCAAACGTTTCAATATTATTCACATATACACCCTGCTTCGTCATTGGTGATACACCTTCCATCATCGCTGGAACATCTGCTATAGGTGAATCAGTATAAGAGATTGATATATTTTCCATCTCAATCTTTTCGATTTTTTGTTCAGGAAGTCCATAGGCAAAAGCACCTGCTACATGGACATTGGTACATGTAATATCCTTAAACTTCAACTTCTTGATATAAGGAGTTCTCTCATCTACAGCTAAGGTCTCTTTTGTTCTAACATATTCTGTACGTCCATCTGGATCACAAAAATAAAAAGAATTGATTACAAAAGGAGTCATTACATGATCCATTATTATATTTTCAAAAATAATATCATCAATAATCGCATCTTTTCCACGACCTCTTCTTGTCTTAATTCTAAGACCTCTGTCAGTGTTTAGAAATAAGCAGTCTTTTACTATAAGATTTTTAATTCCTGCTGCCATTTCGCTTCCAAGAGTCACGGAACCATGTCCGTCTCGCATACAACATTGACGAATTGTAATGTTTTTGGAAGATACCTTGAATTTTGATCCCATATATACTTTACCAGATTTTACTGCAATACAGTCATCCCCTAAAGAAAAATATACTCCAATAATATCTACATTTTCACAAGACTCTGGATCTAATCCATCTGTGTTAGGAGAATCTTTTGGGTTTGTAACTGAAATATCAATAAATTTCAAATTCTTTGAAAAATATGGATGAATATTCCATGATGGACTATTTTTCACACTAATTCCCTGTACCGTAACATTTTCACAATTACTCAAGAAAATAAGCCTTGGTCTCCATGCTATATTTCGAACCTTAGGGTTTTTCCACCAATTATCTGTATTTGCATTCCCGTCTATTGTACCTTTTCCAGATATAACAACATTAGATACATTTAAGCCAGTTATTATGCCTGTAAACATATCCAAAGGATTACCTTCCCAAGTACCAAGATAGTATTCTTCGCTTTCATCGTAGCTTTCTATCCTTCCAGGGAAAATAGGATACTTTTCTCTTTCTGTAATAGCAGAAAGAAGAGCACCTTCCGCTAATTCAAGCTTTAAATCACTTTTTAAAAATAGAGTAGTTATTTTATAAATTCCTTTTGGAACTAAAACTCTTCCATCTTTTGGACAAGCATAGATAGCAGCTTGAATACTTCCAGTATCATCCCTTTCACCATCACCTTTTGCACCAAATGCTTTTACATTTAAGGTAAATGATTCTTTATCCGTTTGAAACTTCATAGTTTTAGATTTCTTGCCGTTTTGTTCTATATATAAATCATAGGATGTATTTGGCATTAAACCATCAATGGTCTGTACAACTTTTTTACTATTCAGGTGTAGTTTATCATCGATATAAATACTGTATTCATCTTCTAATTGATAAATCCCAGCACCTAGCAATTCAATTACAATACTTCTTGCTGACTGAAATATAATATTAAACTCCATCGTATTATTCCTCTTTTCCTAATAAAAGTAACTGAGCATATGCCATCATAAATGTTCCCGCATTCTTATGATCAGGGAATGTTGGTTCAGAAACAGAATCAAGTATCTTGCTTCCAACTTCCTGATACTTTTCTTTTAGTAAAGCCTTTAATCTGCACGCTTTCAAAATACCATAAGCTCTTACAACAGAGCTGTTTTCCATTTCTTTAATCGCTTCTTTTGCAAAAACTTCTAATGTCTTGTAATGCTCAAAGATTTCTTCTGACATAACTTCCAACGTTTCCACTAACGTCATTAAATACAACTCTTTTTCACTGTCTGTTTTAATTGTAGCTCTTATATTTTTAAATTGTGTAATAATATCATTGTAGTTTTCTTTTTTCCCAATCTTAGTTCCATACTCTGCATAAGTAGGCATTACCATATAAAATTCTTCCAAATCTTTAGGGCTATTTTCCCCTTTTTTCACAATCTCTTCAATGGCTTTTCTATATTTTTCTTCTTTTGTTTCTTCATATAAATAAAACAAGACTTTTCCAATAGCCAAATCGTTTAAGCCATTTGCAGCTTCCACATATCTGCTAATAAAATCTTTGTATTCTATATCACCTGTTGCTAAATAAAGTTGCAAAGAACCCGATAAAAGATAGGCATCTTGAACACTTTTATTCTCTTGTTGATTTTCAAATTTTACAAGGTAATCTTTGACATATAAATTATGTTTCATATCTATTCTCCTATAAAATCACTTTTTCCAATTCTATTTTATGTACTTAAATCATTTCATTTTTGCAAACATTATAACTATATCATTCTGCCCTTTTAGTGTCAAGCTTCCATGTCACTTAACAATACCCTTGAATCACCACTTGTAAGGAAACAGCACCCCTGAATTCGTTGATAGAAGGATAGTATAAAATTGATATAATAGCTTTGTTTTGTAAAAATTCATGAAAGCCTTTTGCATCTCCAAAATAGACACCTTCTATTTGATAACCATTCTTGTCCATAAGTAAAAGCTTTAATACATTCTCATTTGCACCAACAATTCTGCTATTAATTACTTTCACATCACTTTCAGCAAAAACCGGCTTATGATTTGCTTTTCCAAACGGCTCCAATAACTCTAGCTGCTTTATAAACGCTTCATTAATGTAATGAAATGGCATGGGAGAATCAATCCATATCTTTGAAACAAAATCTTCTTCTGTTAATTCAGCATTTTTATTTACTTTTTCTCTAAATGTTTCAACATTTTCTTTTTTCATGGATAAACCCGCTGCCATAGGATGTCCACCAAATTTATCTAATAAGTCTTGAACTTTTACTAGTTCATCAAACATGTGATAGGCTTCAATCGAACGTCCAGAACCTTTCACTCCTTCTTCTGCATTTGTTAAAACAAATACCGGCTTATGATACTGTTCACGAACTCTTCCTGCTATAATTCCAGCTAGACTTTCATGGCAATCAGGTAAATAGATTACATATACTTTATCTTCTTTTAAGCTACTTGTTTCAATTAAGCTAATTGCATCTTCTGTTCCTTTTTTTGTCATTTCTTTTCGACTATCATTTAATGACTTTAGCTCCCCAGCCAAATTCTCTCCTTCCGCCTTATTCTCGCTCATTAAAAGCTCAAGGGCTCTTTTAGCCGTGTCCAATCTTCCACCCGCATTTAGGCAAGGACCTAGAACAAAACCGATATGATAAGAACTTAATCTACCAGGATCTACTTTTGTAACTTCCATCAAGGCTGAAAGGCCGAAATTCTTTGTTTTCTTTAATCTTTTAAGGCCTTCTTTTACAAGAATGCGATTTTCATCTAACAGATCCATAATGTCTCCTATTGTAGCAATCGCAACATATTCAAGGAACTCCCATATTTCGTCTTCCAATCCTTCTCTCTCATATAATACTTGTGCTAGCTTAAATGCCACACCTGCACCACACAAGCTTTTAAATGGGTAGGGACAATCCTCTTGTTTCGGATTCACAATTGCATCTGCATTTGGCAAAGTAGATATTTTATCTTCTCCTTCTCCAGTATAAAAGATTTCATGATGATCTGTAACAACAACTGTCATGCCTAGTTTTTTTGCATACTCTATTTGTTTAATCGCCGCAATACCATTATCGCATGTAAGAATTGTATCGATTCCATCATCAAATGCAGCCTGAATCAAGGTTTCATTTATTCCGTATCCATCTTTAATTCGATGTGGTATCTCGCCATCCACTTCTAATCCTAGGCGTTTTAATGCCATCAACAGTATATAAAGAGAATTGACTCCATCAATATCATAATCTCCAATTACTCTAACCTTTTTTCCTTCTTTTTTCTTTTCTAACAGAATATCCGCTGCTTTATCTATATCTTTCATAAGATGCGGGTCATATAAGTCAGCTAATCCACCTTCTAAATATTTAGAAATCTGCTCTTCCTCAACGATGTCTCTATTTCTAATAATCCTTGCTATCACAGGATCAATAGCAAACTTCTGGCTTATTTCTTCAAAATCAGCCTTTTTACCATACACAAACCATTTCTCCATTCTGTTCTCCTCTTTGCTGCTTTTCACTTTTGAATTCTCTCTCTTTATTTTCACTTATAAATAATGAAATGTCAATGTGAGGTTTAAAACAGCCTTTACCTATGCATTATATTATAGTAATATCAATATAATAAGATATGAAAACTGGAGTGATAAAAATATGCTAGCTAAAATCAAAACTGCAAGATCCTTTTTATTTAAAATGAAAAAAGATTATGTCAGTGCATTCTCTGCACAATCTGCTCTTTTTATTATAATTTCAGCATTTCCATTAATTATAATGATTCTAAATCTGATTCAATTTTTACCCATTACGAAGGCTGATTTGTCCTACCTTATGGTTAGGTCTATGCCTGATGCTCTTGAACCATTTATCATTAACATTATAGATGAATTATATAGTAAATCTTCTGGTACTATTATTTCTTTAACTGCCCTGACCACATTATGGTCCGCTTCTAAAGGTACCCTTTCTGTCGTGCGTGGATTGAATTCAATTTATCAAATCAATGAAACAAGAAATTTTATAACACTTCGTTTTATTTCTATATTATATACAATTATACTTATTTTAACTTTACTTTTTACCTTAACCATTCTAGTTTTTGGAAACACACTTTTTATATTGATAGAAACCAGATTTCCATTCTTAGAGACCCTTGCAAATGTTCTCATAATACTTCGTCCTCTACTTGCTCTATCAATATTAACGCTTTTCTTTTCCTTACTCTATAAAATAATACCTGATAGGCCATCCACACTGATCCTACAAACTCCTGGTGCCTTATTTGCAGCTAGTGGATGGATGTTATTTTCCTTTTTCTTTTCTATCTATATTGATAATTTTAGTAACTTTTCCTATATGTACGGCAGTTTAACTGCTATTGTACTAATTATGCTTTGGCTATACTTCTGCATGTACATTCTTTTCATTGGTGCGGAAATCAATGTTTTTTTTGAACCTAACATAAAAGAAACGGTTACTCCTATCAACTAAGAAATATTTTTACACAAAAAACTATCTTGCAAGATAAATTCATCCTGCAAGATAGTTTTTTATTTCAATTTCATTATAGAAAAAATGTAGGATTTCTATATAGGTCATTCCTTTATCCGTCATGGCCTTTACACCATTTTGACTCATTCCTGCACCATGGCCAAATCCACCACCATAAAGCTTATATCCTATCAACACATTGTTTTCTTGTATTTCTTCCAAAGTAAAAAAAGCACTTGGTAGCAAGTTAAAGCTAGTAGTAGTACTACCATCATTTTTATACAATTCGTATCCTTTCGGAGCTAACAAGTTACGTATATTATACTCGGTATCAATCACGGTTTTTGATTTATTCCCTATTACTGTAAGTTCTGTAGCGATACCACCCGTTCCTCTTCTAGTTACCTGAATATTTTTCACTTTATCAGCAAAGGTATTTCCTGTATTTATATTCATTAAACTTGTTAAGTCATCCAATGTAAAAGTTATGTTCCAACGGTACCAAGGAAATTCTATATCATAGGTATAGAGGGATGTATCCTTTATAAATGTTTTGAATGTATTTTCATCTTTCAAATCTAAAACTTGGGGTTGATCACTTAATAATTTTCCTGCAATATAGGACAATTCTATATTACTTCCCCAAATATCAGCATCTGTTGTGTGCCCACAAGAAGTAGAAAAATAGTATGCTTCTACCACTTCCTCACCTGAAACCATTATTTGTCCCATGGTTTCATCTACAGCTTTTGTGGAAAGTTCATGCTCAGCAAGATTATTATATACCTGATATTTCGCACTATCATTTACATGAGCTCCAAGCATACTAAGGCTATTTTTCATCATATGTTTATAGGCATAACTTCTCGCACAAACTGCTTGTGCTTTCAATGCTTCCAAACCATATCCTGCAGGCATTTCACTGGGAACCACCGAGTACAAATACTCTTCTAGTGATAATTCATTTATTATCAACAAGGCATTTCCTTCTTTTACAATCTCAAGTCTACCATGATAGGAAGGAACTCCATATCCTCTCTCTATCGACAATATGCTTATTTTGGCATCCTCTTCAGAAGATATTATAACTCTTCCTTCATTTAAAATCTCACTTTCCGCTGTAAATTCTACTTCTTCACCAGCTTCGCACATTTTTATACCATCTTTATACTCGATAGAAAATGGAGAAGTAGATGTGATGTTCACCCTTTCATGATAATTATCCTGATAATTATCAGTCATAATAAGAGCCCTTATATTCTTAGCAACAATAGGAGTGGAAATAATAGCTCCACACACTTGGCCATTACCTACAATAAAATTTTGTCCTTCATATCCAACTAAGATTCCCGTCCACTCTATCTCTTGGACCGTATCATAATTTTTATAGAAAGCATAGCTAGGGGATAATGGTATTTTCCCATATCCTTCTATTTCCACAAAATCTTCTCCTATGGCTAGTACCTTACCGCCTATCGTTTCTGTTTTAAGACTAATTTTTTTTACTTTTCCTCCTTTTACCACTACATCCGCCATTGTATCTTGAATAGGATTCATTCCTTTTACTTCAAATTCTCTAAGGCTTCCATCCGCATACATAACGAGCTTATCATCTTTGACCGTTACTATCCATGCATTTTCATAAGTCTGCTTAGACGATATCTTAGGTTCTTCTTTCTCCTTATCTGTTTTTTCACTTTCGTTCCAAAGAAAAAAAACAATTACTATTATTCCAATTATAAAAAACATTCTTATAAGTTCAGATTTTCTCATATCCCTCTCTCGTTCATTTGGACAACTTTTTCTTTCCTAATATATGCAAATGTCTTTAGAATAATGCCGTAGAACTTTTTTTTATAGCAAAAAAGGCAACCTTTCGGTTGCCTCTTCATCTTTGGTTATGTCCCAAAATGCCGTTTCCTGTAATTTTGACTCCTAGCAGCGCTAGGTGGGTAACCGCAACTAACATTCTGCCTTCCACTCAGAGGAGGCTTGACATCTTGTCAGCGATTTAGGAATCCCATAAAAGTAAATGTAGGTTCAAAATAACAAGATTTTCGTACATTCCAGGAAACATTCGTCATCTTTTGTATGGCTTTATTATACTCTAATCTACAATCATTTTCAAGGGAAAAATGAAATTAACAATTTTACAATTTTATCCAGAGAATCTGTTTTTTGCTCTTAGACTTTGCTTTGTTTCAGATACCACTACTCCACTAAGGGCTAATAATGCAATAAGATTAGGAAGTGCCATTAACCCATTAAAAATATCCGCTATTGTCCATACAGCTGCAACCGTCATATATGGGCCTACAAACACTGCTAGTATATAGAAACAACGATACCATTTTAGAGCATTCTTGCTACCGTTTGTTAGATATTCAATACAGCGTTCTCCATAATAATTCCATCCCAAAATAGTAGTATAAGCAAAAAAAGCTAGACAGATCATTAAAACAAAGGAAATTGTCAAATTAGAAAGGGGAACTCCTGTTTGAAATGCATGAGTAGTGACCTCCACACCTTCCAATGGAACAGCAATACCGTTTACTACTTTTGTTGCTTTCCAAGAGCCCATCATAACAATACATAATCCTGTCATTGTAGAAATAATTATGGTATCAATAAAAGTTCCTGTCATTGTAACAAGACCTTGTCTAACTAAATTATTTGATTTCGCTGCTGCCGATGCAATTGGCGCTGAACCAAGGCCTGCTTCATTAGAAAAAATCCCTCTAGAAATACCACTCCTCATAGAAATTAGTACACTAGCTAATATCCCACCAGAAATAGGTTTTATTCCAAAAGCTCCTAAAAATATATCACTAATTGCTTCTGGTAATTTAGAACGATTTATTATTATAAGAATAAGGCAAGTAGCCACATATAAAATCGCCATAAAAGGAACTACAACCTGTGATACATTTGATATTCTTTGTATTCCTCCAACTAATATCAAAGCGACACTTATGGTTAAAATAAAACCTGTAATGATCAGTACAATTGAATATTCTCTTCCAAATAAAGATATAAGCCTTTCTTTATTCGGATCAAAAAATCCTACTACAACGCTTGAAATTCCATTTACTTGTGTAAAGGTTCCAATACCAAGCAATCCAGCTCCAGCTCCAAAAAAAGCAAACATTTTACCTAACCAACGCCATTTTATTCCCATTCCATATTCAATGTAATAAAAAGGTCCACCTAATACATGATTATTTTTATCAACTTTTCTATATTTAATTGCCAAAAAACCTTCTGCATATTTAGTTGCCATACCAAAGAAGGCCGCCACTAACATCCAAAATAATGCTCCTGGACCACCAGCTAAAACTCCTACTGCAGTAGCTACACCTACAATATTTCCAGTACCTATTGTTGCTGATAAAGCAGTACATAATGCTCCAAAGCTACTTACTTCACCTTCTCCACCTTCTTCATTTGTTACCACAAATTTTAAAGCTTTTGGTAAATAAAACACCTGTAAGAATCCAAGCTTCAAAGTCAAATAAATTCCAACTAGTAAAATAAACACAATTAAGGGTATACCCCAGACCAGATTGCTAATCGTCACCAGTCCTTCATTTGCAAAATTAAATATGCTATTTAAATTCTCGCTCATAATTCACCCTTTTCTTCTTATAATACGGTTTAATTTATGATTTTTTTACGATTTTTTCTTGATGCTTAAAAATCGAGTCAGAAGGTACAAATCCACGAACAGAAGACAATGGATATACGTTTGTATTTCTTCCAATCACAGTACCTGGATTCAACACACTATTACACCCTATTTCTACATTATCTCCCAACATCGCACCAAATTTCTTTAATCCCGTTTCAATTTTCCCATCAGGAGTAACTACAGATACCAATGTCTTATCCGACTTCACATTTGAAGTAATTGAACCCGCACCCATATGAGCTTTATAACCTAAAATCGAATCGCCTACATAATTGTAATGAGGAACTTGAACTTTATTAAATAAAATTACATTTTTCAACTCTGTAGAATTTCCAACTACAGCACCTTCTCCTACAATAGCATTTCCACGAATAAATGCACCATGTCTAATCTCTGCGTTTTTCCCTATAATGGCTGGTCCATTTATGCAAGCGGATGGCGCAACTACAGCAGTTTTTGCTATCCAAACAGATTCTTCTACTTGGTTATATTCCTCTGCCGAAAGACTGGCTCCAAGTTTCTTAATAAATTCACCTATTTTAGGAAGCAACTCCCAAGGGTACTCTCCTCCAACAAATAATTCTTTCGCTATCGTTTGCTCTAAGTCATATAAACTCGTTATTTTTAATTTGTCCATTTCACAATCCCCTTTTTATCGCTTTTCAATGACATCAATCATTCTATTTATAGTATGCATTAATGTCATTAAAGCCTTCTCTTAAAACATATTGATTATTTACTCTTAAAACATTGTATGTACGTCTTGCTACAAAATTCTCAAGCTTTTCCATATACTCCTGGGTTGTTATACTACCATTTGCCACATAGTTCAATCCTTTTTCCCAACTAGCTGTCAACTCTGGATTAAGAAGTTGGTGAATAGAACTATCCACTACATTAAATATAAGTTCACCTAATAGCGTCGGTGTTATAATCTGAGTCTTCTTATTTAATGATATATATTTTATATTAACTAATTTTTTTAATATCTCTGCACGAGTTGCACTCGTTCCTATTCCACTTCCCTTTATTTGCGCTCGCAAGTCTTCATCTTCTATTAGTTGTCCTGCATTTTCCATGGCTAATATGATAGATCCTGAATTATATCTTTTAGGAGGTGAGGTTTCGCCTTCTTTTACATATAAATTTTTACAAGGTAATACTGCTCCCTTTTTCAATCCTTTAATCAATTCAAGCAACTGGATATCATCTGTTTTTTCATTTTCATCCTTTTTCTTATCAAAAGATTTCGTTACTATCTTTAAATATCCTTCGTTAACCATGGTTCTAAAAGAAGTTGTAAATAATTCATTTCGTATTGCAACAGAAATATTTGTTTTTTGATATACTGCTGCAGGGTAAAATATACTTACAAATCTCCTTACAATTGATTCATATATAGAGGCAGCATGAGGTGACAAAGATCTTAGAGCACCTAAGCCTTGACCTGTTGGTATGATTGCATAGTGATCTGTTATTTGCTTATCATTTACGTATCTGGTTTTTTCAAGGCCTTTATATTGGCCCTGCTCTAGAATTTCTTTAGCATATTCAGATATGGGTTCATACCCACTTAGACCTTTTAAATTCTTATATATTTCCTTTGCGACAGCTGTCGATAGCACTCTAGCATCTGTTCTTGGATAGGTTACTAACTTCTTCTCATAAAGCTCTTGAACAACCTTTAAGGTTTCATCTGGGCTTATTTTAAATAACTTAGAACACTCATTTTGAAGTTCTGCCAAATTAAATAGTAAAGGTGGGTTTTTGTTTTCTTTTTTCTTTTCAACAAGCGTAACATGAGCTAAAATAGGCTGTTCTTCAGATAAATAGGAAATAAGCTCTTTGGCTTTTTCCTCCTCTTTAAAACCATTTTCCTTGTATAGGTAGGGGGAATTAAAATATCTTGAACCCTCTACTGCTTTCCACTCTGTCTCAAAGCTCGTTTCATCTAGACCTAATTCAGCTAGCACTCTATAAAAAGGTGTTTTAACAAAATCCCTAACTTCTCTTTCGCGCCTAACCACCATTCCTAAAACACAAGTCATTACTCTTCCAACCGAAACAACGGTACGGTCTAATTTTAAATAATTGGAAATTGTAGTTCCATACTTTAATGTTAAAAGTCTAGAAAAATTTATTCCCATCAAATAATCTTCTTTTGCTCTAAGATAAGCAGACTCTGATAAATTATCATATTCTTCTAAATCTTTTGCAGTTTCAATTCCTTTTAAAATTTCATCTTCTGTTTGAGAGTCAATCCAAACTCGTTTTCTTTTTTTGTTTTTTACGCCTGCCATTTGCTCTACTAAACGATAAATATATTCACCCTCACGTCCAGAGTCTGTACATACATATATAGTAGTGATATCTTCCCTATTCAATAAGTTACTTACTATTTTATATTGTTTGCTTACAGCAGGTATTACTTCATACTTATATACCTTAGGTAAAAATGGTAGTGTATCTAGGCTCCATCGCTTTAGAGCAGGATCATAACTTTCGGGATAGCTCATCGTTACCAAATGACCTACACACCAGGTTACCACAGCTTCGTCTGACTCCAAATATCCATCTTTCCTTTTTGTATTAAGTTTTAAAGCTTTAGCAAATTCCTGTGCAACACTAGGTTTCTCTGCTATATATAAAGACTTCGCCATTCTTTACCAACTTTCTTGTTTTATAGGGGATTTTAATTATTTGACTTTAATATTTCAATAATCTCCGATTCCTCTATAGGTCGTCCTAAAAGATATCCTTGTATCACATCACAGTTTATATTCCTCAAATACTCTAATTGATCTTTGGTTTCTACACCTTCTGCTATCGTTTCTAAACCAAGCTTTTGAACCATTTCAATTAGACTACTAGTTATGATGCAAGTAGATTCTTCATTAACGATACTTGCTACAAAAGACCTATCAATTTTCAAAGTGTCCATAGGTATTTCCTTTAGGTAAGATAAGGATGAATACCCTGTCCCAAAATCATCTAAAGAAATCTTATAACCTATACTTCTTAATTCTTTTATTTGCTTCACCATTTCATTAAAATCATATATAAAAACGCTTTCTGTCACTTCTATCTCCACCGTACCAGGATCAATTTCATACAATTCCGTAAAATATTTCAAGGTATCAATAAAAAATGGATCTCTAAATTGTACTGTAGATATGTTTATTGACATAATACCTGTATAATTATAGTTATCTCTCCATGAACTAAGAGCTTTTAGTGATTCTCTAATAACCCAAGTTCCAAGCTTTATAATTCCCCCATTTTCTTCTGCCAAAGGAATAAATTCAGCAGGACTAATCGAGCCAAACTCCTCATCTCTCCAGCGTATCAATTCCTCCACTCCTCTTAACTTACCTGATACAGCATCAAATTGAGGTTGAAAAGCCAAGCAAAAACTTTCTTTTTCAATGGCGACTTTTAATCTTTGCTCTAAAAGAATACTTTTAATAAAATTGTTCATTATTTTTCTTTCATAATGACAAACTCCATTTCTACCTATTCTTTTAGCATGATACATAGCTAAATCTGCTGCTCTTATTAGTTCCAGACCACTACCGATTTCATGATCATATTCTGCAACTCCTACACTTACAGTCAAATAATACTCCACTCCATTACTTAAAAAAATAGGTTGTTTCAACTTTTCTAGTAACTTTTCATAGAATATATCTGCAGCATCACTTGTATCTAAATCAGATAGACCAACAGCAAACTCGTCATTGCTAAACCTTCCAATTTTAATATTATCAGTCTGAAGTCTCTCTAAAATCTCACTCATCTTTAGAATTAATTCATCACCAATTTTAAATCCCATACTATCATTTACACGTTTAAAATAGTCCATATCAATGTAAAGTAATTGTACTAACTTATTATTTCTGTTTGCATCTTCAATTTGTTCATCCAACCATCTTATAAAATAGGTACGATTGTATGCACCTGTAAGAAAGTCATAATAAGCCAAATGCTCTAATCTTTCTTGTTGCTTTTTCTGTTTTGTAATATCTTTAAAAACATTAATCTCTTCACATAAATTATTGTTTTCATCATATATAAATTTCGTATAATGTTTAATCCAAGTATTGTCTCTAAGACGATAGGATTCTTCAAAAAATTCTTCCTTCATTGTATAAGAATCCGTTCTTTTCTTTATAAATCTATTCTTATCTTCTTCATATATAAAAGAACGAAGAATTGCTCTGTCACGCATTTGACCTTCTCTAATAGGAAAGAATTCAAACCATTTGGCAGAAGCTATTGAAAAATTTGTTGTATAGTTAATATAATGAAAACCATCCGTAGACACTTCTGACATTAATTGATAAACCCTTTCATTTGTCAAAAGTTTTTTTTGTGTTGCCGAAAGCAAAGTCGTTTTATAATTCAATTCTTCCTCTTTCGCTAAAACAACCTTATATAATTTCTTTAACTTATCTTCTATATCATTCTCGTTTTCATCTTCTTCAAATACATAGTCCAATATTTCGCTAAGCATTTCCTCATGCGTACCTTTGTCCATTATGTCTTCTCCTTTAGTAGTTCTCGCATTTAAATTCAAGTAACATTGCTGAAATCTTTTTACGTTTGTTCATCTAACGTCAAATTGTAGGCAGGTAAAAAATTTTCAAGGAAATAGTTGACCTCCTCCATATTCATCTTTAACAGAGTTTCATATGTTACTGCTTCCGCTTTTGCAAAATCTAAATTCCCCATTTGTCTCTCTTCAATACATTTTATCAAAGCTGATATTTTATCTGCCGCTTTAACAATACGCCAAAGCTCATGTTCTTCCTTATTCTCGCTTAATAATGGAGCATAATATTCTCTTAATTCAAGAGGAAGGCCTTCTAGCATTTGCTCTTTTGCAACTTCTTCTACCATTTTATAGGACTCTCTAATTTCAGGTGCATAGTATTTAACTGGAGTCGGCATATCACCAGTTATTATTTCCGTAGCATCATGGTATATTGCAAGCAAAGCTACTCTTTCCACATTTAAATTCCCTTTATAGTAAACATTTCTAATAATTGCTAAAGCATGAGCAATTACGCTTACATCCAGGCTATGCTCACTTATATTTTCCACAATCGTATTCCGCATTAATCCCCAACGATTTATATAACGCATCCTTGATAACATCGCATAAAAATTATTATTCTTCAAAGTGGCCTCCAACTTTCTATTTTATATAAAATTTATAAACAGTTGTGGATTTATACTCTTCTCCAGCTTTTAAAATCGGAGATGGAAAATCAGGTATATTCATTGCATTTGGAAAATACTGTGTTTCAAAACAAGCAGCACTTCTGCGTTCATAGGGCTTTCCACCCTTTCCTATTTCTGTACCATCCAAGAAATTGGCTGTATAAAACTGCATACCCGGCATATCCGTAAAAACTTCCATCCCTATATTGGAATACTTGTCTTCCATTCGCGCCACTAAGGAAACTTCACCTTTTTCAGTTTTCAATACCCAATTATGATCATATCCTTTTCCTTGAAGAACTTGATAATAATCTGCATCGATCTCTTTTCCAATCGCTTTTAATTCATTAAAATCCATTGGTGTGTTTTTAACAGGAAGTAGAACGCCTGTCGGAATAGCCTCTGTATCTGCCTCAGTAATATAGTCAGAATCGATCCAAACCTTTTGTTTTAGCACTTCTCCCGAATCATGACCAGACAAATTAAAATAGGAATGATTGGTTAGATTAAGAATGGTATCTTCATCAGAAATCCCATAATAATCAATAATAAGAGAATCTTCATTTGTTAACGTATAGGTTACTTTAACATCCAAATTCCCTGGAAATCCTTGATCTTTATCTACACTATGATAAGAAAACGCAAGGGAATCTCCCAATTCACTTTCATTGACATTTCCTTCCCAAACCCTTTTATGGAATCCATCAAACCCACTATGTAAATTGTTTTTTCCATCATTTTTATCTAATTTATATTGTACTCCATTTATTACAAATTCAGCATTTCCAATTCGATTTGCATGACGTCCAACCGTTGCACCAAAATTTGGACCATTTTTTAAATACCCTTCAATGTTATCATATCCTAACACCACATCCACTAACTGCCCATCTTTATCTGGCACAAATAATGAAACTAAAATGGCTCCATAATTTGTAAATTTTGCAATCGTACCATTCTCATTTGTCACGGTATATAAATCCACGCTAATTCCCTCTTCGGTTTTTCCAAAGAATTCTTTCACTATACTCATTATTCTGTGTCCCTCCCAATATAATAGAATTACTCATGTTTACTATTATACTTTAAATTTCCATGATATTCAACAATACCTTTTTATGATATAATGATAAATCTGATACACGTTTCCGACTTTTTTCGATATATTAATAGTAAAATAAGAAGATTCTGTCGAATATTAGTATAATAGGAGGTTTATATGAATACAAGAGAACTTAACTTCCCAAAAATAGAAACTCAAAGTAGCCATCTAGTTTATGGTGGAAACCAAGAATGGTTTAAAAAGAAGTGGCAAAGACAATCTGGTTGCGCAAGTACGAGTGGTGCCAATTTGGCAGCATATTACGCCATAAACTTTAAAGAAATGAAGGAATTATTTTCTGGAGATACGCAAAATCTTACTCAAGAGAATTATTTAGATATCATGGATATCATGTTTCACTATATGAGGCCTGGATTAATTGGTTTCCCTTATGCAAGCAAGTTCGCCAAAAGATTTTCTGATTTTTGCCTCAGCAAAAATATAAAGGTTGAATCAAATGTTTTAAAGAAATGGGGTACCATAAGAGAAGCTTCTGATTTTATAACTTCTTCTATTGATAGGGGCCACCCTGTGGCACTACTCATCCTATTTCATAGAGCAAAGGAATTAAGAAATGATAATTGGCATTGGGTAACAATTTCTGGTTACACATACAAAAACGAAAAACTCGAGCAAATCATTTTATCAAATGGTGGCAGGCGCCAAATAGTGTCTGCAGATGTTCTTTTAGAAAAACATCCCCTCAACATTATAAGAATGGTAACCTTTAATCCAAAAAAATAGGGAAAGTCTTTCGACTTTCCCTATTTTGCAAACTGGATTTCTTTAAGATTTCCTTTATATACACATTTACTGTCTAATCTCAAAAGATTTTGTGGTCTTACAAGATTTCTAGGAATATTTAAATCTGCGATGCCACTTTCATTCAAGATATGATATACGAATTCTGAACATAAAAATCGATTATCATAATGTATTGGTTTATTAATCAAACTATACAAAAGGCCAATATAATTATATTTATAATAATTACTATTTGAAATAAATTGATTCAATAGCTCTTTTGCCTTTTCATGCTGTTCTTTTGTCACTTCTATTTCCATTATCATTCCAGGTAATATTTTATGTGTTCCATACACACCTTTATTTAGTTCCTCGTGCTGAAACCTTCCAATAAATGGATAATAGGTATGCTTTCTCGAAAAACTATACATAGAATCCAATTTTATATCAAAAGAAATCGCGGCATGTGTGTACTCATCACTTTTGGCAAATTGAATCAACCTTGATATAATTGTAGTTGTTCTAACTAAAACAACATATATATAATATTTTTCCAAAACAATTCCCCCCATGATAAATACTGTACGCCCTATTTTAAAAAGACATACAGTATACCAAAGAATCCTTATAGCAGTCCGTAGGGGAATCGAACCCCTGATTCTGCCGTGAGAGGGCAGCGTCTTAACCCCTTGACCAACGGACCATACTTGAATAGTCTATAATAAAACTTTCAAATATGCAAGTACTTTTTTTAGATTCTTATTTATCTTTTTAAACGATCTTATAAAGCTGCTTCTATAACTGGCTCCAACTCTTCAGGTGTTGTAGTTGGTTCATATCTTGTTATCGTTTTTCCATCCTTTGCCACTAGGAATTTAGTAAAGTTCCATTTAACTTCATCCCCCTCTAGATTTTCAGGATAATGTCTTTTTACTACATCCTCTATGTGTCTTCCAGACTCTTTTTCTACTTCAAATCCTTTAAATGGAGCTTCTTTAATCAAATGTTTAAACAGTGGATTGATGTTTTCACCACGGACATCAGATTTAGCAAAAAGCGGGAATGTTACACCATGGTTGGTTCGGCAAAATTCTAATATTTCATTATCTGCTCCTGGTTCCTGCTCTAAAAATTGATTTGAAGGAAATCCTAATATTACCAATCCTTTATCTTTATATTTCTTATATAATTTTTCCAATCCATCATATTGAGGAGTAAATCCACATTTACTTGCTGTATTTACAATCAATACTACTTTTCCCTTATACTCTTCAAGGTTAACAGCATTACCTTTATTATCTTTTAAAACAATATCATATACATTCATAGGTGAAACCTCCTTTTGTGTATTAATGGGCTATGTCCTTATTATAACCAAATAGAATGTTTTTGTAAATAAAATTTATTAATTATTCAATTTAGCAGTTGACAGTTTTACAGTAACAGGGTATTTTATATAAAAGGCAAATTTATCTTTTTTGTATTTTTTAACAATGAAAAGATTTTACGCGATGCGTAAAAAATAGAGGAGGAACTAGTATGAGAAAATTCAAAAGATTATTTAGTTTAAGTCTTGTTACCCTAGTGACCGTTGCTGCAGTAGCAAGCTGTGCGGGAAAAGCACCTACAGCAGGTGGTGATAAGAAAGTATTTACTCTTGGTGGATCTGGCCCACTTACAGGAGATGCTGCTTCATATGGTATTTCAGTAAAGCAAGGTGCTGAAGTTGCAATTGCAGAAATTAACGAAGCAGGTGGAGTAAATGGAATGGAATTTGCACTTAATTATTTAGATGATGAGGCAGAAGCCCAACCTGCTATTTCTGCTTACAATAAGTTAATGGATGAAGGAGTAGACGTAATTTTAGGTAATGTTACTAGTGGTTCTACAATTGCTATTACCGAATTAACCAAAGAAGATGGCATTCTACAGCTTACACCTTCTGGATCAGCTTTAGACTGTACAAAGTATGACAATGCTTTTAGAATTTGTTTCACAGATCCACTTCAAGGTGTTACTATGGCCGATTTCACAGTTAATACTTTAGGTTATAAAAATGTTGCTTTACTATACGATGTTGCTAGTGATTATAGTAAAGGTATGGCTGATGCCTTTATTGCACAATTAGAAGCAAATGGCGGGACAATTGTAGCAAATGAATCCTTTACATCTGGTGATGTGGATTTTAACACTCAATTAACAAATATTAAAGCTTCAAATGCAGACGTATTATTTATCCCTGCATATTACCAAGATGTTGCTTCTATTCTAAACCAAGCGGCTCAGCAAGAGCTTAATCTTCCATTTATTGGTGGAGATGGTTGGGATGGTGTACTTGGTCAATTAGAAGATCCTTCTTTAGCAGAAGGAGCCATTTTCCTTAGTCCTTTTATTGCATCTGATTCTGCCGAAAATGTTCAGAATTTCGTAACTAAATACCAAGCGGCATATGGTACTACCCCTGATCAATTCGCAGCTGATGCTTATGATGGTGTTTATGTAATTAAAGCTGCCATTGAAAAATCAAACTCAACAGAAAGTGCTGATTTAATTAAAGCAATGACTGAAATCGAGGTAGATGGTGTAACAGGAAATATGACTTTCACACCAGAAGGTGAACCTAATAAAGATGCTAAATTAATCGTAATAACAAATGGTGAATATCAAGCATATAACTAATAGGCATCAAAACATAGTGTTTGAAATGATTTATAGTTAGAAAATATGAAGATTACTTTTTGTCAATATTATATCAACTGACAAAAAGTAATCTTTCTTAATTATTGCAATTTGACTCGACAAAGTGTATGATATTAAAAACTTACAAATTATCGTTAAAAGAGGTGGACATATGAAATTATTATCCCAACTTGTGAATGGATTGAATGCCGGAAGTATTTATGCTTTAATTGCTCTTGGATACACCATGGTATATGGTATTGCTAAAATGATAAATTTTGCTCATGGTGATATTATTATGGTAGGGGCTTATATCGTATGGATCTGTATCGCATTACTTAACCTTCCCATAATCATCTCCCTTATAGTAGGAATCATTGCCTGTGCGCTATTAGGTGTTCTAATAGAAAAGGTTGCATACAAACCACTTAGGAAATCAACACCTCTTTCTGTTTTAATAACAGCAATTGGTGTTAGTTACTTTTTACAAAGTGCTAGCCTTTTAATTTTCACTTCATCAAAGAAAACATTTCCTGTTTCTTTTGATATTCCTTCTATTACCCTTGGAGATCTTGTAATTCCTGGACAAACTATATTGATTTTATCTGTTGCAAGTATATGCATGATTGCCTTAACCGTCTTTATTTCTAAAACAAAGGCCGGCAGTGCTATGTTAGCAGTTTCCGAAGATAGAGATGCTGCACAGCTTATGGGAATTGATGTAAATAGAACAATCTCTATGACTTTTGCGATTGGTTCTGCTTTAGCAGCTATAGCAGGTATTCTTTTTTCCAGTTCATATGTTTACATTTATCCTACGATGGGTTCATTAGTAGGTATCAAAGCCTTTGTTGCTGCAGTATTAGGTGGAATAGGTAGCATTCCTGGAGCAATGTTAGGAGGCCTACTGCTAGGTTTAATAGAAAGTTTATCTAAAACGTATTTACCTACTCAGCTTTCCAATGCAATTGTGTTTGGTACCCTTATTATTGTGTTACTTTTTAGACCTACTGGACTATTAGGGAAGCATAAAACTGAGAAAGTATAGGTGGGTGATTATTATGAGGAAATTAGAAAAAAATAAAACTACAAGCTATAGTCCAATTAACAAAAAGAATATTTCTGTTTTGATTTCTACAATACTCGTTTATTTACTAATTTACATTGTAGTAAGTCAAGATTTATTACTAAGACAGTATCGAAGCATACTTGTTTTAATTGCCGTAAATATAACTCTTGCTGTTTCTTTAAATTTAGTTACAGGCTTTTTAGGCGAATTATCTTTAGGGCATGCAGGATTTATGATGATAGGTGCATATGCAGGCGCTTTATTTACAAAATATATAGAAGCATCTTCTATTCAACTTCCTATACCAATTTTAATTATACTTGCAGTTTTAGTTGGTGGTTTTTTTGCGGCTTTAGCTGGAATCCTAATTGGAATTCCAGTTCTTCGCTTAACTGGTGATTATCTTGCTATTGTTACTCTCGCATTTGGAGAAATCGTTCGATCTATTTGTGAAAATTTGAAAATTACCAATGGTGCTGCAGGATTAAGCGGTATTACTACTTATACAAATTATAAGAATTTCACCTATTCCTTTATTATCATGATCGTAACAATTGTAATTATTGCAAACTTAATTAATTCAAAGCAAGGTAGAGCAATTCTGTCTGTTCGTGAAAACCATATTGCAGCTCAGTCAATCGGAATAAACCTATCACGTTATAAATTACTTGCTTTTACATTAGGAGCCTTTTTTGCAGGAATCGCTGGTGTTGTTCATGCTCATAATCAAGGTACGCTTTTTCCTAGTGAAGCTGGTTATAACAAATCGATTGATCTTCTAGTAATTGTTGTACTTGGTGGTATGGGCAATATAAAAGGTTCCATTCTTGCCGCTATTGTTCTTACAATTTTACCAGAGTTACTTCGTGATGCAGCTGATTATAGGCAATTACTCTATTCCATTGTATTAATTGTTCTTATGTTGACAAGCTCTAATGAAAAAATTACTGCTTTTAGAAATCAAATATTTGGAAAGCTATCAAAATCTCAGGCAAGTCAAAAGAAAGGAGAATAAGATATGGCATTATTAGAAGTTAAAAACTTAGGAATCTCCTTTGGAGGTTTGCGTGCTGTTGATAATTTTAATATTTCAATTGAAAAAGGACAACTTTATGGTTTGATTGGCCCTAATGGTGCTGGAAAAACCACTATCTTTAATATATTAACTGGTGTTTATCAACCTACAGATGGTACTATTTTTTTAGACGCAAAGAACATGGTTGGCAAAAATCCAACTCAAATTAATCAAGATGGGATTGGAAGAACTTTTCAAAATATACGTCTATTTAAAAACTTATCTGTTTTAGATAACGTTAAAACAGCTCTTCAAAATCAAGTTCAATACTCAACCCTTGCCAGCGTATTAAGACTCCCTTCCTATTATGCTGGGGAAAAACAAATGGATGAAAGAGCCATGGAGCTCCTTGCAGTATTCGATATGGAAAAGGAAGCTAACTTAAAAGCTTCTAATTTACCTTATGGAAAGCAACGTCAATTAGAAATTGCTAGGGCTTTAGCTACTAGTCCTAAACTATTACTTTTGGATGAACCCGCAGCTGGAATGAATCCAAACGAAACAGCTGATCTAATGAAAACCATCAGCCTTATAAGAGAAAAATTTGATATAACTATCTTATTAATAGAACATGATATGAAACTCGTGGCAGGTATCTGTGAAAAACTGACCGTACTTAACTTTGGTACAGAACTAGCATCAGGAGAACCTGAAGTCGTTTTAAATGATCCAAAAGTAATAACAGCTTATTTAGGAGAATAGGAGGTGCACTATGGCAATGTTAGAAATAAAAGATTTACAGGTTTATTATGGAGTAATCCAAGCGATAAAGGGCATCTCTTTTGATGTGAATCAAGGAGAAGTTATTGCCTTAATTGGTGCAAATGGTGCTGGAAAGACTACTATTCTTCATACCATCACTGGTTTGGTTCCAGCTACAGGCGGAAGCATTACTTTTGAAGGAAAAGATTTATTAAAGACTCCTGCTCATAAAATCGTTTCACTTGGAATGGCACACGTTCCAGAAGGAAGAAGAATTTTTTCTAGTTTATCCGTACTTGAAAATCTAAAATTAGGAGCATATACTAGAAGTGATAAAAAAGAAATTTCTGATACCTTGGAAAAAGTATTTTCACGATTCCCAAGATTAGAAGAAAGAAAAAGTCAGGTAGCAGGAACCTTGAGTGGAGGAGAACAGCAAATGCTGGCTATGGGTAGAGCACTTATGTCTCACCCTAAAATCATTCTTATGGATGAGCCTTCTATGGGACTTTCTCCAATTTTTGTTTCAGAAATCTTTAACATAATAAAAGAAATTAGTGAAAGCGGTACAACTGTACTTTTAGTAGAACAAAATGCCAAGAAGGCACTAAGTATTGCTAATAAGGCATATGTTTTAGAAACTGGTAATATTGTTTTATCAGGTAATGCCAAAGAACTAATGAATGATGATTCTGTTAAAAAAGCTTATTTAGGCGAATAGGAGGTTTGTTATGGAAAACTATGTTATTACCATAGCAAGAGGTTACGGTAGTGGTGGACGAACAATCGGAAAAATGCTTGCAGATGCTTTAGGAATTCACTATTATGACAGGGAATTATTGAGGCTTGCATCAGATGATAGTGGTATTAATGAAGAACTATTTGGTAAAGCAGATGAAAAATTAAAATCTAGTTTACTCTATAAAATAGCAAGAAAGATATACAATGGTGAATTGATTCCCCCCGATAGTGACGATTTTGTATCCAATGATAATTTGTTTAATTATCAGGCAAAAGTAATACGTGAGCTAGCAGAAACCGAATCTTGTGTAATTGTTGGTAGATGCGCTGACTTTGTCTTAAAGGATTATAAAAATGTAACACGCATTTTTGTTCATGCACCTATGGAAAGTTGTATTAAGAATGTTCTTGATATCTCTTCCATCTCTGAAAAGGACGCTGAAAAAAAGATCTTAAGTATCGACAAGCATCGTGCTGAATATTATTCTTACTTTACTGGACGTGAGTGGGATAATGTGAAAAATTATGATATTTGTTTAAATAGCAGTGAATTAGGATTTGAGAAATGCGTCGAGCTTGTAAAGTCTTATATTGATATAAAGGAACGACTTTCCTAAAAAACAAAGAAAATGCCTTGATACAGCATAAAAACCCATAGAATTGTTATTCTATGGGTTTAGTCTTACAAACATATTGTTGTTATATATTTTATCTATCTCTTCCACATCGATTGGTTTACTAAAAAGGTATCCTTGTATATAATCACACCCTGCATCTCTCAATCTATAGTAGTGCTCCGTTTTTTCAATTCCTTCTGCTGTAATTTCCATATCCAAGCCATGAACAAGAGAAATAATACTATCAATAACATTGGTGTTATTATATTCAAGAAAACGATCGCATAATGACTTATCTAATTTAACCCTTTCAACAGAAAGAAATGTAAGATAATTAATCGAAGAATAACCTGTGCCAAAGTCATCTAAAACAATTTTCACTCCGAAATTTCTTAATTCATTTAAATAATCCATTGTATTTACTGTATCTTCAAGCAAAATATTTTCTGTAATTTCAATTTCTAAAAATTTTGCTTCTATTTTATTTTCCTTTAGAACATCCTTCAGAAATTGGGTATATTCTAAATCTCTCAATTGTTTCGCCGAAAAGTTTATACTTATTGGTTTCAAATCAAACCCTTTCGCCCTCCATCTTGACAATTCTTCTATCGTTTCTTTCGTCACCCATCTACTAATATCAAGTATAAGATCTGACTCTTCTGCAATTTCTATAAAATAAGCTGGTGATATATTATGGTCTTTTAGTCTTAGCAAGGCTTCAAATCCAGAAATTTTTCCAGTTTGAACCTCAACCTTTGGTTGATATAATAATTTAAAACCATTCTGCTTAAGAGCTTCTCTTAAAATGGATTCCATCCCCACTCTTTTTTTAAGTTCTCTCTTCATCTCATCATTATAGAACATATAATTATTTCTTCCACTCTGCTTAACCTTATACATGGCAGTATCGGCATTCATCATTAATTGATTGATATCTAGACCATCTTGAGGGTAAAGTGCCACACCAATACTACAACTAAGGTAATTTTCTTTTGTTCCTTGTATAAACACATTTTTAAATACTTCTAATATTTTCTTGATATATTTTTCAATTATTTCTTCTTCATTTTTTTTGTTTATCAAAAGAAGAAATTCATCTCCACCAAATCTTGAAATAAAGATTTTTTCATCCATAATTTCTCTAAATCTCTTTGCTACTTCTTTTAAAATTTCATCACCATATACATGTCCTAAAGAATCATTTATTTTCTTAAAGTTATCTATGTCCAAAAGAATAAGTGCAAACGGCTTCTTTTTTTCTATTTCTTCTCTTATTACAGTGATAAACTCATTTCTATTTGGTAAGTTGGTCAAGTAATCATACCTGGCTAATCTGTCATTTTTCTTATTTAAATCCTGAATATCCTCAAGGTGTTCTTGAATCGTATTATATTGAGCACGAAGCTCTTCTTCTTGTGCTGTCAATTCTTCGTATGTAGCAGCAAGTTCTTCGTTGCTTTTCCATAAATCTCTCTCAGCTTTTCTTATTCTAACATTATCGATAGCCAATATAACCGATATGGTTAACAATAGTAGGCCTAAGATAGCAGCAGCTAGAACATATTCTCTGTATTCTTCAAAAAAACTTATTTCTTTATTTATAAAAATCGCATCTTCTGGTATAACATTTTCATTCATTCCATACTCTTTAATTATATTATAGTCAAAAAAATATTGGTTAGGACTCTCATCTATCATATCAATATTTTGGATTGATACTCCATTTAATATATCTATAACCATCCTAGCTGCAGCACGTCCTGTTTCAAAGTATGATATCATTCTTCCACCTAAAAGACCATTTCCTATTCCACCAGAAAAAGTACAATAAACAGGTACCTTCGTATTTTTATGTATAAAAGATGCGGCATCTTCTACGGAAAGTTGTACCCCTTTTTTATCCACAGCCATACTATGATAAAATACAATCGCATCATCTTCTATTGCATTTAACTTATATGCAATATCTCCTAAAGTATATTCCGAACTATTTATAGTCTCAAAGATTAAATCTGGAAACAATGGAACCAAAGCATAAAACTGTTGGATATCACCTAATCCAGTTAAAGTATTGTCTACGATGCCAATTACTTTCCTAGCTTTCGGATTAAAAGTTAGAGCAAGTTCAATATTTTTATCTAAAGGAGCCTTTTCTATTATACCTGAAAAATTTCCTTCTTTTACAGCCAAATTGGCTCTATCAAAATCATTGATTCCTAAAAAAACAATAGGAATCTCTGAAAACAGTTCTTCCTGATAGTCCATGGCAAATTGTAGAGCATTATCATCTCCTACTACAATCACATCGTATGGTTCAAGCTTATTCATTTTATATGCGATAAGATTATAAAACAATTCCACGTCATCTGAATGGTGAAATCTTTTGGCATCCATATACTCAATATCCATGGAAATTCTATTCGCATTAAAAACCTCTTTTAAACCTTTAATTTGCTCCGGTACAGTACTGAAACTTTCACTATAAGAGCTAATAAAGAGAACTCTTGCTTCACTTAAATCCGCTTTCACAAAAGCTGTGGTAAAAAGAACCACGAAACTCATTAGAATTATACTAAGCACATTACATTTTCCAAACCCTTTCATCTTCTGCCCCATAATTTGTCTCCATTTGATTTTAAGAATTTTCTATATGAATAATCACATTATAACATTATTCTTCCTTATATTCAATAATTTGCACTCTTAAATTCAAGTTGTCGGAATTATCACACATCTTTTTACCATGCAGATTTATACTTATATCTAAGAAATACTATGTTTTATAAATATTACTTGCAAAATGTTATATTTACTGTAAAATAGAAATGGTACTTTTATAGAGTTGAGTAGAGAAAGGTAGTTAAAATGATTAGCGCAAGTAATATAACATTAAGAATTGGAAAAAAAGCCTTATTTGAGGATGTAAATATTAAATTTACGGAAGGAAACTGTTACGGCTTAATTGGTGCAAATGGCGCCGGAAAGTCAACATTTCTAAAGATATTATCAGGACAATTAGAACCTACAAACGGTGATATAATCATCACTCCTGGTCAGCGTTTATCCTTTTTACAGCAGGATCATTTCAAATTTGATAATTATTCTGTTATGGATACTGTAATTATAGGAAATGCACGTCTCTATGAAATCATGAAAGAGAAAGATGCTATTTACGCAAAAGAAGATTTTACAGAAGAAGATGGAATAGCCGCTAGTAATTTAGAAGCAGAATTTGCTGACATGGATGGTTGGGAAGCCGAATCAAATGCTGGAATCTTATTAAATGGACTTGGAATTGACACAGAATTACACCATAAGTCAATGAAAGATTTAACTGGTTCTGAAAAGGTAAAAGTTCTATTAGCTCAAGCTTTATTTGGAAATCCTGATATTCTTCTTTTGGATGAGCCTACAAACCATTTGGATCTAGATGCAATTGCTTGGCTAGAAGAATTTTTGATTAACTTTGAAAATACAGTTATTGTAGTATCACATGACCGTTATTTCTTAAATAAAGTGTGTACTCATACTGCTGATATTGATTATGCAAAAATTCAGCTTTATGCTGGTAACTATGATTTCTGGTATGAATCAAGTCAGTTATTAGTAAAACAAATGAAGGATGCTAACAAGAAAAAAGAAGACAAAATTAAAGAGCTTCAAGATTTTATTCAGAGATTTAGTGCAAATGCATCTAAGTCAAAGCAAGCTACTTCTAGAAAAAAAGCATTAGAGAAAATTGAACTAGATGATATTAGGCCTTCTAGTAGAAAATATCCTTATATCGACTTTAGACCTGAACGCGAAATCGGAAATGAAGTTTTAACTGTAGAAAATCTATCTAAAACAATTGATGGGGTTAAGATACTTGATAATATTTCTTTTATTGTAAATCATGGTGATAAAATTGCTTTTGTCGGTTCAAATGAACTTGCAAAAACTACTTTATTTAAAATTTTAGCAGGTGAGATGGAGGCAGATGAAGGATCTTATAAGTGGGGAATCACCACAAGTCAGGCTTACTTCCCAAAAGACAACTCAGAAGAATTTGACAATGACCTTACAATTGCTGAATGGCTTTCTGGTTACTCTCCAATTAAAGATATTACCTATGTAAGGGGATTTTTAGGAAGAATGCTTTTCGCAGGTGATGATGGAGTTAAAAAAGTAAAAGTATTATCTGGTGGAGAAAAAGTACGCTGTATTTTATCAAAAATGATGATTTCCGCTGCTAATGTATTGATTTTTGACGAACCTACTAACCACTTAGATATGGAGTCTATAACAGCCCTAAATAATGGTTTAATAAAGTTCCCAGGTGTAATATTATTTACATCACACGATCATCAGTTTGTGCAAACAACTGCAAATCGTATCATGGAAATTGTTTCAGGTAACTTAATCGATAAGGTTACAAGCTATGATGAATACCTTGAAAGCGATGAAATGGCAAGAAAGAGACAAGTATATAACGCATTTGGCGAGGAGCAATAATGACAGCTACGTATAAAATTGGCGGAGACGGTATTCCGGGAATGAAGATTTTTTATGCATATTCCCAT
>CAYYVJ010000001.1:0-8317 GCA_964475115.1 uncultured Lachnospiraceae bacterium | reverse complement strand
ATGAATACCTTGAAAGCGATGAAATGGCGAGAAAACGCCAAGTATTCTCTATGGATGGACAAGAAGTTGATAATTAATATAAAAAAACTGTTTTAGATGAACATCTAAAACAGTTTTTTCTTATTTATCTATCTCTATGCAAATACCGGAACCATTTGCTCTCTATTCTGTAATAATAAGTGTAAAATACCTGCTACTACCTTATGACATAGACTTACAATATATTTACAATCTTCTTCTATCGTTCTTTTAAACTTTAAATATTCACTATGTGTTTTTTTGATAAAATCAATCAGGTCATCTAGCGTATTAAAATTCTGAACGTCATCTTTATTTTTCTCTGCTTCTCCACTTTTTATATATTGCTTCAAACTTATCTTTAGCTGCTCTTCATAAGCACAATGTTCTCTTATATTCCCAGCATAAGTAATATTATGAGGAAATGTAAAATAGTCTGCTAGATAATGAGTTACTTCACCTAAATTTCTATAATAAGCTGAAGAAAAAATAAAACTAGGGTCAGACTCTAAAGTCAATCTACTAATAGCTTCCCGAACCAAGTCAAAAGTTCCAAAAAATTCATGTCTTGTTGTTACAAAAGATGGTTTACAATCAGGTAAAATATTTCCTATGTAAAAAGCTTTTTTATGCTGAGTTAATTCATCGTTAGATAAACTCTTTACTATATACCTTGCCAATGAAATATGTGATTTTTTTCTCATTACACTCTCCTAAGTATAGTGGAATTATTGATAACCATTATCAATAATTATTTTCAATATGTTTCCTATTCTATTCCTTTTCTCTAAAAAAAGCAAGTATAATATTTAAATTTCCAAATTTTAAATATTACTTCCCCTTTAAAGGATCAATTATTCTGGATGAAATCCATAATAATAGTGCGGAAACTACCACTTGAAATGTAATGCTAATAGCTCTCCAATGCCTAATAATATAACCTTCCTCCATCTGTCCAAATTTTTGTGATAACTCTTCAACCGTACCTATATTACTAATTTGACTTGATATCAAATCCAAAAAACTAACTGCTGGATTAATCAACAAAAGATAGAACCATCCACCAATCATATTAAGTGTCTCCACCTGCTCTAACTGTAATGTCGTAGTATTGTTTACAGCATAAACCATTCCATAAGTTCCCGCAAACACAAACAATATACAAGCATAAGTCAAAGCTGTTGCTGTTGTTGTCTTACTGCTGATAGAAGAAAAGAAAACACCTATACTACCTACAAATAAGCTGGAAATAATTAGATATAAAAATACATAAAGTAAGTCCCATAAACGTATGCCACCATATACCATTGCCAAAGTCAAAATTGGAAAACTTGAAAACGCTAAAATACGTACCATATTTAAAGATGATTCGATTTTTCCTAAGACAATATCTCTTGGCTTCATTTTACTAGAAAGCAATAAGTCAAAGGTTTTCCTTTCTTTTTCTCCTGTAATAGAACTTGCCGTAATAGCAGGAATTATAAGCATAAACATAGCAAACTCAATATATACCATAATAGAATATAAGCTTAACAAACTTGAATATTGAACAATACCGTAAAATCTGCCTTCATTTATCATAGAATAAAAAACCAAAAAACTAATAACTGCTAATATTCCGTTAAAACCTGTAATTAGAAGGGAAGTTTTTATAATTCTCACACTTATGGTAGATTCTTTTAGATAAACAGGATTTCTTTTAAACATAATTCTTCTCCTCCTGACTTGAACCTTTCGTAATCTGCATGAAAATGGACTCTAAATCATCTTTCTTCCTTCCAAAATAATGCAACTTTACACCTTCAGATACAAGCTTAGATAGAAGTTCAGCCTCATCTTCTACATTGCCTTTAAAGGTTAATTGCAAATCTTTTCCCTCAATTGAAATAGTTTTTATAAAAGGATTGGTCTTTAAGATTTCTATTGCCTTCTCTTCCTCTTTCCATATCTTTATTATAAGGGGATTAGAAGTATTCACTGCATATAAGATATCTTCCATATTGCCCCGAAGTACCATTTTCCCTTTTTCTATTATGCCTATACTTGTGCACATTTCTGAGATCTCAGGCAACACATGGGAACTTATCATAATCGTCATTCCCTGGCTACTTAATCTTTTCAAAATATTCTTTAACTCAAATCTAGACCTTGGGTCTAATCCAGACGCTGGTTCATCTAAAACTAATAACCTTGGCTTATGAATCAGTGATCTTGCCACACATAATCTTTGCTGCATGCCTCTAGAAAGTTCATCTACATAAACATCTACTTTATCTATCAATCCAACTAAATCGATTAACTCTAAACATTGTCTTTTAACTTCTTTTCCTCTTAGACCATAAGTGGAAGCATAAAACTCCATATATTCAATAGATTTCAAGTTATTATACACGCCAAAAAAATCTGGTACGTAACCTACTTGTTCCTTAAATTTCTTTCTTTCATTTAAAACATTGGTTTCATCGAAATATATTTCACCACTATCTGCTTTCAAAAGACCCGTTAGTATTTTCATTGTGGTTGTTTTTCCAGCACCATTTTGTCCTACAAATCCAAATAGTTCACCATCTCCAATTTCCAAATCCAAGCCATTTAGTGCTTGAAAATCACCATAATTCTTTTTTAGTTGGTGTATTGTTAACATTAGTCTTCCCTCCTTATAAGCCTTACAGAAGGTAATTGAATTTCAGTATATTTTTCACTAGATACATTCTCAGCTATATACTGAACAAGAATCGAATACTTTCCATCTTCTTCGTAAAAATAATTCAAAAGTTCTTCTTTCACAAATGTTTTCTTGTCAAAACTTATCAAATCATACTCTAAAGTATTTCCATTGTAAAAATACATTTTCCCCGAAAATGGTTGATAATAGGTATAACCATCTTCCTGTAATTCCTGAATAAAATGTAGCTCTTCTAAAGTTTCAATATTTCCCATCTCATATTGGAGGCGAATATTTCCACTATAAGTTGTATTACTAATACCGTCATAATTGTATTCCCTATCAACATTGCTAATTGATTTGGATGTTAATACTTCATATTTCAACCCATTCACTGTTGTTCTTAATGATACATCTGATTCAATTAAGGTGACACCATATGCAGGGTAATCTTCATTTACATTAAATTTATTGTACTCATCAGATTTAACAAACCCAATGATACTAGACTGATTAGAAAACTTTATAAAATTTTTACTGAAAAAATATTCAATTAAATTCGTCTTACTTAATAATTGGGCGTAATCAAGGCTTTCTTTATTGACAATTAAATCTTCATTTAATCCTGTGATTCTACGCGCTGTTTCATAATAATAGTAGGGTGAATAGGAAATTAGTTTATGATCCTCTATCTTCGCAGACTCTCCTTTATTCAAGTCTCCTATTAAAACTACTTTTCCACATAAAACAAGCGTTACATATCCAAGGTCCATATCCGTCTGATTCGTAACGATACCAGTTAATATATCATTATAATACGTCGCTTCAACCAACAAATCTTTTAAATCGTTTTGTTTTATCTCTTTCTCTACTTTAAAATACTCTGAAGAGAATGGAGCATTTTTCTCAATTAGCACTCTGCTAGAATCTGAGGTAAATGATAATGTTGTCTTGAAATCCTTAGATGATTCCATTGGCTCCTCTAAATCTTCATATGTATTAAAAGAATAATAGCTACTTTGAGGAACTGGATTTAACACATAAGAAGAAGGTAGTGTTACAACAAAGGGCTTATTATAAGGCGCTCTAATATTAAAAAAAGTCTCTTCATAGGTATTTCCATTTTCTCTTTTTAAAATTGTGGCATATTGAAGAAATGGTTCTGAAAACCTAGTATTGCTTCCCATTAGATAGACAACAATGGAAAAAACAATTGATAAGCAAATCAGTATACTTGTAGTCCAAGAAGTAGCCTTTTTCTTTCTTAGAAAGAAAAAGAGCAAAGGTCCAATTAATAAAATGTATAATCCAACCACTAAAATATACCAAAATAAGTTAGGTAATTCTGTTCCAATACTAGTGTTTAACATATTAGAAATTGTATAATATTCTTCATAACCATCATAATATAAATCTTTACTAATAATTTTATTTAACACCTCTGTTGTAAAGGCTGTTTCAATTAAAAGATTAAGCAATTCCCTGTCATCTAGGTCACCCATCCAAATCTCTGAACGTTCTTCTCCACTGCTTATTTCCAGAATATCATCTTTGGATTCTAAAAGTAAAACCCCTCCAGAATCATTCCATTCTTCAATTGCACTATATTGCTTTGTAGAAAGAGTATCCATCCCCGCTTCGTCTAGTATTAGTACATCTAATCCATCCA
Organism: uncultured Lachnospiraceae bacterium; assembly: GCA_964475115.1. Lineage (GTDB taxonomy): Bacteria > Bacillota > Clostridia > Lachnospirales > Lachnospiraceae > CAYYVJ01. Next base: position 3,965 of record CAYYVJ010000001.1, on the reverse strand, counting down.
AACGGTATTTCGTATCCCCTATATCTGTAGGGGCTAGATCCATCACCCTTGTTCCAATATAAGGATAACTACTAATTACATATTCTCCCAGATTAATGTCCTCAAGTAACTCAGAAATCTCTCTAGTTTCACTTAATACACCTATATAAATTTCTGTCACTTCTGGAGTTCTATTAAGCATTTTATCCGTTTTTGCTAGAACTTTTCCGGAATCATTTTCTACTTTAAAATAAAGAATGCTATTCCGAGTGAATAGCGGGAAATTCATTTGGATTACATCAGATTCGCCATCTTGTAAAGTAATAGGGTATTTATATAAATAATTTCTCCCATCTAAGGTTGGAACCACTACACTCACTGAGCCTGTAAATCCTTCCGTTGTTGACACTTCTGCAATAGCATTCATATGACGGCCTATTTTCACATATCCGTCAAAGCCCAATTCTACGTTTAATTCCACGTATCCATTCGATCCGCTTCCAAAAGCTGGCGTAAATGAGATCAAAAAAAGCAATATCATTCCTAAAATAATTTTTGTAATTTTATTCATTGCTTCCTTTAGCCTCCTTTTTTATATTCTAAAACCAGTTTCATCAAAATTTATATCAATTCCTAATCTGACTTCAAAATCTGTTCCGTTTAAATTACTTCTCACTTCAACGGTACCTTTATGCATTCCTACAATATTTTTAACAATGGCAAGCCCTAAGCCTGTACCACCAGTATCTTCCGAACGAGATTGCTCTACACGATAAAACTTATCAAAAATATTCCCTAATTCTTTTTCCGGAATAACATATCCATAATTTGTAATAACTACAACTACATTTTCTTTCTCTCTTCGGATATTAACACGAATTATTTTCCCATGAGCACCATACTTGATTGCATTACTAATTAAATTCTCAAAAAGTCTGGCAAGCAAATTACCGTCAGCTTTAATAAAAATAGAAGGATCCGAACTATTCATTTCATATTCTAAATCACGCTCAGACAAAGTTGGATAAAAATCTTCTAACAGCTGATTTACTAGCATAACAATATCCACAGTATCTACCTTCATCGCTATTTTCCCGTGGTTTAATTTCGTAAAACTAAATAAATCTTCAATCAGTTTCTCTAACCTTTTTGCTTTCATAAAAACTACTTCTATATACTTTTGCCTCGTTTCTATATCAAGCCTTTTGTCTAAGGATAGTAATTCCATGTAACCTATAATAGAAGTCAATGGTGTTCTTAAATCATGAGCAACATTGGTAATGAGTTCGTTTTTTGTCTTTTCTGCTACCCTCTCTTTATTCATAAGAATATCAATTCGGTCTGTCATATCATTAAGACTTTTTGCAATATAGGATAATTCATCATCACCTTTTACTTCAATCTTTTCATTTAGATTACCATCTGCAATCTTTGAAATTCCCACTGTAATTTCTTTCAAATATTTTACGACATTCTCCATTAAGAGTAGAAAGGTTACAAAAAAAACGATTATGCCGATTACCACCATAGCAAAAATCTGCATACCTTCTGTAGCATTTCGATATACAAAGGGGTCTTCACCATAACCCGTTTCAGTCATATATTCATTAATTATAGATATATTGAAAACAACAAATAACTCTACAATTAAAGTACTTATACAACTAATCAAACCATATAAGAGTATTCTTCTACGCAAGCTTCTTACAAGATTATTTTTCAATTTTATATCCGACTCCCCATACAGTAGTAATAATCTTATTCAATCTACTATCTTCCTTCATCTTACCTCTTAATCTTCGTATATGTACCATGACTGTATTGTTTGCTTCATATACCTTTTCATTCCAAACCTTTTCAAAGATTTCATCTGTACTAAATACTTTCCCAGGATTAGAAGCTAAAAGATAGAGTATATCAAATTCTATCGGGGTAAGCTTAATTTCTTCTCCATAAACTAAAACTCTATGATCTTCTTTATTAATTTCTAAACCTTGAATACTAATCTCATTTTCAGTTTTTTCACCTGGATTATTCGGATTAAGCTGCGTATATCTCCTAAGTTGTGATTTCACCCTCGCTGTTAATTCAAGTGGATTAAATGGTTTGGTTACATAATCATCCGCACCCGTGCTAAGTCCTAGTATTTTATCCAAATCTGCAGATTTTGCACTAATCATAATAATCGGAATATTATTTACTTCTCGAATCTTTTTACACATGGTGAGCCCATCCATGCCAGGCATCATAATGTCTAGTAGTACAAGGTCAATCTTAACTGTTTCCAGGATTTGAAACCCTTTATCTGCAGTATACGCCTTAAATACGTTATATCCGTCACTTACTAAGTATATCTCTATTAATTCCGCTATCTCTTTCTCGTCATCCACTACTAAAATATTTATATCAGACATTGTAACCTCCTAACGTCAAACACTAAGTTTAATCACTATCATTCTAACATAATCCATACTTCAAGTCTTTAAATTTATCTTACACTTTTATTTTTTACTTTAAAGTAAAATTAGCACACAACTACCCTATTCAAAGTACAGTTGTATGCTAAACATAATTCTTATTTTTGGAATCCTAATAAATAATTTATAAATTGTGTAGCAGTTCTGCCTGATAAGCCACCATGACTAAGTTCCCATTTGTTGGCTTCTAAAAAAAGATCCTCTTCATCCATAGAAATATTATGTTTTTCAGCTAATACCTTAACTATATTCTCATATTCTTTTTTGTTTGGTGCAACAAAGAAAATAGAAACTCCAAATCTAGCTGCAAGAGAAAGTTTTTCTTCCACCGTATCGGAAGTATGCAGGTCTTCTCTTCTGTCTTCTTTATCGCTCCATTTTTCTCGTACTAAATGCCTACGATTAGATGTAGCATAAATCAAAACATTATCTGGTTTTTTTTCAAGACCGCCTTCAATAATCGCCTTTAGATACTTATATTCGATTTCATAATCTTCAAAAGACAAATCATCCATAAGAATAATAAACTTATAATTTCTATCCTTTATTTGCTGAATCACTGTAAACAGATATTCAAACTGGTGCTTGTACAGCTCAATCATCCGAATGCCTTTGTCATAATATTCATTTAAAATAGCTTTGATGCTTGAGGATTTCCCTGTTCCACTATCACCAAACAAAAGGACATTATTTGCTTTCTTTCCATCTAAAAAAGCTTCCGTGTTATCAATCAACTTTTTCTTTTGAAGCTCATATCCAACTAAATCTTTAAGATAAATGTGTTCTACATTGCTTATTGGTATTATTTCAACTTTTTCATCTACGACACCGATCCGAAACGCCTTATGTAGTCCAAATTTTCCTACTCCGACTTTTCCATAAAAGTTCGTTATCACTTCTAAGAATTGGTATTCATCGATTGAATTTGCTAATTTAACTCCCAAATCATGAATTTCATCTCTTATTCTTTTGTTGAACACTTTACTTTGGTAGCAAATATTCTGATAAGCTTTAATCATAGAAAAACAATTTACTTCTAAAACTTCTTCTAGTTTTTCAAAATCGTAGTCAAATAAGTTTTTGAATATTCTAAAATCATTGCAGGCCAAGTCGTTTAAACTTCCTTCTATTTTGCCTTTCATTTCACAAGAAGTGCTAAAAGCATTTTCATGATTCGCCAACGTGTGAGCTAAAAATCCATGCCATAAATTACCTTCAAATCCAAAAGAACTTGCCAGTTCTACAAGCTTATTTACATTTTCATAACAAAGCCCAACAAGATCTTCTTTGTTATAATACTCATTGTCATAATGATTCATAAGCCAAGTTATATCCTCAAAAATATCTTGATACATAAAATTTTTATATAATACTAGTCGATGTGTGTTTATCATATTTTTTCCTTTAATAATTCCCTAAAATTTTAAAATCACTTGCTTCTGTCAAAATACCACGCAAAGCATTTTTTACACCTGAGTCACTAAGATTTCCTTCAAAATCTACAAAAAA